>NZ_JBGOSN010000012.1:0-116599 GCF_046335115.1 Paracoccus sp. P2
CAGAACTGCGTCCATTGCAAGACCTGCGACATCAAGGATCCCTCCCAGAACATCAACTGGACAACCCCACAGGGCGGAGACGGGCCGAACTACCCGAATATGTAGGACAAAAGCATGGCAGCGAATTTCATCTGGTCCCGCCGCGTTGGTTTCGGCGACTGCGACCCTGCGCGCATTGCCTATACCGGCAAGATCGCCGACTTCGCGCTCGAAGCGCTGGAGGCATTCTGGGACGATCTCCTGGATGGCGAAAGCTGGTACGAAATGAATGTCGATCACGGCTACGGGATGCCTTTCGTCAAGATGGATTACGCCTTTTCGCGCCCAATCACGCCGCGCGCGCCCTTGCTGTGCCATGTCGCGCCGACGCGGATCGGGACCACATCCGTCGCTATGCATGTGCGGGGCATCCAGCAGGAACTCCCGTGTTTCGAGGCCAGTTTCATTTCGGTCTTCGTGGCCCTGGAGAAACTGGTCAAGATTGAGATCCCTGTGCATATCCGTGCTGCCCTGAACCGGCGCTATCCCGAACTGGAGAGAATGAGCCCATGTCACAGGACATGACACCCCTGATCCGGGGCCGCGGTTCAGCCCCGGATCTTGCCGGTTTCAGAACGCCAGTCTGCAGGCCCTGCGGATGGCGATCTGGACCGGCGATGGCGGCAAGGCCGAGGCGAACTCGGTCCTTGGCAGCCAGAGAGGGTTGAGCCGGGACGCGGGGTTTTGTCCTCCGGTGCGGTTGCGCGGCATGAACCAGGAACGGATGGCATAAACAGACCGTGCCCGCCGCGGCTGTCGCAAGCGGCTCGGGTGAGTCTCGGCCAAGGCACAGACATGTGCCGACAGGGGCCGCGGCGTCGCGTCTGGCGCACCATGAGGCTGCAACGCGCGGGCGATGGCGGCGTGGGCGTCCTTCCTGATCCGGGGGCGCCTGGGGTTCTGCCATGACAAGCCTTGCACAGCGGGCAGGCAGGTCGGACGACCTGGAGTTGATCCGGTAAGGCTCCCGGCCATGGTGTTTCTGCCGGGAAGCGGTTGACAGAAGATGGCCTGAATTATAAACGAACGACCGTATTGAAATTCTGGCGGCGAATATGGGACGCAAGCGCACGATCGACCGCGACGAGTTGATGGGCGCCATCGAACGGGTGGCGCGGCGTTCGGGCATTACCGGGCTCAGCATCGACGCCGTGGCCAAGGAGGCCGGGATCAGCAAGTCCAGCGTGGTCTATGATTGCGAAAGCAAGGCCGGGCTGCTGGCTGCCTTCATCCGCCACAAGATGGCCCAGCATCAGGCGCGCTTCGTCGAGATCCGCGCCCGGCGCGAGGGCGAGCCGAACGCCCGGCTGCGCGCGCTGATCGACGAATACCGCCGCGTGCCGACCGACGAGGAGCTGGACATGGCGCTGCTCATCAGCGCCAGCATGGGCGAACATGCCGAATGCCGCGAGATCATGCGCGAAAAGCTGGCCGGCGATGCCGAGACGGTGGCGGCCCAGGCGGCCGACCGGCGGCGGATGCTGATGGCGCTGCTGACGCTGCACGGCATGGCCTTCCTGGAATATTTCGGCTTCCACCGCTTCGACCAGGAGACCCGCGATGAGATCCTTGATGAATTGATGGCGGTCGCGGAAAGCGACCCCGGCGCAGCCGGAGACTGACCCCTCCCCGAACCATTCAGCCTTCCCAGGAAAGAACCATGACCATGAGACTGTCCCCCGGCCTCTGCGCCGGGCTTGTGCTTTGCTGCCTGACGGCGGCCGCCCCGGCGGCCGCGCAGCAATTGCCGCCGCCCCAGGTCAGCGTGCAGCTGATGACGCCCGAGGCGCTGCCGGTGGTGAACGAACTGCCCGGCCGCGTGGCTGCAACCCGCACCGCCGAGGTGCGGCCCCGCGTCGGCGGCATCGTCGTCGAGCGCGTCTTTGAGCAGGGCGGCAAGGTCGAAGCCGGCGACGTGCTCTATCGCATCGACCCCGCCCCCTATGATGTGCGCGTCGCCAGCGCCGAGGGCGCGCTGGCCCGGGCCGAGGCCACGGCGCTGAACGCCGCCGACCAGGAAAAGCGCGCCCGTGCCCTGCGCGAGCGCAAGGTGACGGCGGGGGTCGATCTGGACAATGCCGCCA
This sequence comes from Paracoccus sp. P2, assembly GCF_046335115.1. Lineage (NCBI taxonomy): Bacteria > Pseudomonadati > Pseudomonadota > Alphaproteobacteria > Rhodobacterales > Paracoccaceae > Paracoccus > Paracoccus sp. P2. The sequence goes on from NZ_JBGOSN010000012.1 coordinate 2,124, forward strand.
CCGCGCTGGCCCAGGCCCAGGCGGATGTCGCCATCGCCCGCGCGGCGCTGCAGGAGGCGCAGCTGAACCGTTCCTATACCGAGGTCACGGCGCCCATCGCCGGCGTGGTCGGCCGCGCCCTTGTGACCGAGGGCGCGCTGGTCAATGCCCAGACCGACATCATGGCGACCATCCAGCAGCTCGACCCGGTCTATGTGGATTTCACCCAGTCCTCCTCGGAACTGTTCGGGCTGCGCCGGGCGCTGGCGGCGGGACAACTGGCCATGATCTCGGCCGACGAGGCGGCGGTGCGGCTGATCTTCGACGACGGCAGCGAATATGCCCATCCCGGCAAGCTGCTGTTTTCCGAGGCGAGCGTCGACAGCTCGACCGGGCAGATCACCCTGCGCGCCGAGTTCCCGAACCCCGAGGGCGAGTTGCTGCCCGGCCTCTATGTCCGGGTGCGGATCGAGCAGGCCATGCGCGACAACGCCCTGACCGTGCCGCAGATGGCGGTGCAGCGCGACCAGTCGGGCCAGGCCTATGTCTATGCGCTGAAGGATGACGAGACGGTCGAGCGCCGCGACGTGACCCTGGGCCAGACCGCCGGCAACCGCTGGCTGGTGGAAAGCGGGCTGGAGCCGGGCGACCGGGTCGTGGTGGCGGGGGCGCAGAAGCTTTACCCCGATGCCAAGGTGGTGCCGCAGCCCGTGGACGCGGCCGCCCAGCCGGCGGTGCCGGCCGGCGCAGCCGCGGCGGCCGAAGCGCCCGCATCGGCCCCGATACAGGAGTAGGGCGATGGCACGGTTCTTCATTCACCGGCCGGTGCTGGCCTGGGTGATCTCGATCTTCATCGTCATTGCCGGGGCGCTGGCGCTGCCGATGATGCCCATCGCGCAATATCCGCAGGTGGCCTGGCCGCAGATCACCATCTCGACCGCCTATACCGGCGCTGCACCGGGCGAGATCAACCGCGCCGTTGCCCAGCCCATCGAGGACGAGCTGAACGGCGTCGAGGGCCTGGCCTATTACGAATCGGTCTCGGATTCCTCGGGGGCCATGTCGATCACCGCCACCTTCGAGCCGGGCACCGACATCGCCCGCGCCCAGGTCGACGTGCAGAACGCCGTGGCCCGCGTCGAGCCGCTTTTGCCGCAAAGCGTGGTCGATCAGGGCGTGCTGATCGAAGAGGCGGGCACCGGGTTCCTGATGATGGTGGCGCTGACCTCGGATGACGGCACGATGGACGACATCGCGCTGGGCGACTACCTGAACCGCAACGTGGTGGGCGAGATCCGCCGCATCGAGGGCGTGGGCCGGGCGCAGGTCTTTGCCCCGGAACGGGCGCTGCGCATCTGGGTCGATCCGGCCAAGATGACCGGGCTGAACCTCAGCTCGGCCGAGATCGTCGCGGCGGTGCGGGCGCAGAACGCGCAGGTGGCGGCCGGCAAGGTCGGCGCCGACCCCAATCCCATCGGCCAGCAGCTGACCGCGACCGTGCTGATCAAGGGGCAGCTGGACGACGTGGACGAGTTCGGCAAGATCGTGCTGCGCGCCAATCCCGACGGCTCGACCGTGCTCTTGCGCGACGTGGCCCGGCTGGAGGTGGGCGCGGAAACCTACAGCTTCGCCTCGCGCATCGACGGCAAGCCGGCGGCGGCGCTGGGGATCCAGCTTTCGGCCACCGGCAACGCGCTGAACACGTCGGAAGCGGTGCACCAGAAGATGGAGGAGCTGTCGCGGTTCTTCCCCGACGGCGTCAGCTATACCATCCCCTATGACACCACCCCCTTCGTCGAGGCATCCATCGAGAAGGTGCTGCACACGCTGGTCGAGGCGATGGCGCTGGTCTTCGTGGTGATGTTCCTGTTCCTGCAGAATTTCCGCTATACCATCATCCCGACCATCGTCGTGCCCATCGCGCTGATGGGGACGGTGGCGGTCATGCTGGCGGCGGGATTTTCCATCAACGTGCTGACCATGTTCGCCATGGTGCTAGCCATCGGCATCCTGGTCGATGACGCCATCGTGGTGATCGAGAACGTCGAGCGCATCATGGCGACCGAAGGGCTGCCGCCGCGCGAGGCGACGGAAAAGGCCATGGGCCAGATCTCGGGCGCCATCATCGGCATCACGCTGGTCCTGGCGGCGGTCTTCGTGCCGATGGCGTTCTTTCCCGGCTCGTCGGGCATCATCTATCGGCAATTCGCGCTGACCATGGTGGTGTCGATCCTGTTCTCGGCCTTCCTGGCGCTGACGCTGACCCCGGCGCTTTGCGCGAGTTTCCTGAAGCCGATCAGCGGCCATCACGAAAGGAAGGGCTTCTTCGGCTGGTTCAACCGCAATTTCGACCGGCTGACCGAGCGTTATACCCGCGCGGTCGGGCTGGTCACGCGGCGGCGGCTGGTGATGATGGCTTTCTATTTGCTGCTGGTCGGGGCGACGGCCATGGGCTTCCTGCGCCTGCCGACCAGTTTCCTGCCGAACGAGGACCAGGGCTTCATCATCGCCGACATCCAGACGCCCGCCACGGCCAGTTCCAACCGCACCGACGAGGTGCTGGCCACCGCGACGCAGATGTTCCAGGGCAACGAGGCGGTCGAGAATACCGTCGCGATCCGCGGCTTCAGCTTTTCGGGGCAGGGGCCCAATGCCGGGCTGATGTTCGTCACCTTCAAGGACTGGGCCGAGCGCGAGCAATCGGCGCAGGATATCGCCAATGCCGCGAACATGCAGATGTTCGGCTACCAGGACGCGCAGGCCTTCGCGCTGTCGCCGCCGCCGATCCCCGGCTTCGGCGCCACCGGCGGCTTCAGCTTCCGCCTGCAGGACCGCGGCGGGCAGGGGCACGAGGCGCTGCTGGCCGCCGCCCAGCAGATCATCGCCAAGGCGCAGGAAAACGGCATCGCCACCGGGCTGCGCATCGAGGGGTTGCCCTCGGCCGCGCAGGTCTTCGTCACCATCGACCGCGAAAAGGCCAATGCCTTCGGCGTGACCTTCGCCGACATCTCGGCGACGATCTCGCAATACCTGGGCTCGGCCTATATCAACGACTTCCCCAATGCCGGGAAGATGCAGCGCGTGGTCATGCAGGCCGAGGACGACTCGCGCATGCAGGCCGAAGACATCCTGAAGCTGACCGTGCGCAACGCGGGTGGCGGCATGGTGCCGTTTTCCTCCTTTGCCAGCGTGACATGGGAGCAGGGGCCATCGCAGGTCGTGGGCTATAACGGCTATCCCGCGATCCGCATCGCCGGCGCGGCCGGGCCGGGCTACAGTTCCGGCGCCGCCATGGCCGAGATGGAGCGGCTGGCGGCGGAACTGCCGCAGGGCTTCGGCTATGAATGGACCGGGCAGTCGCTGGAGGAGATCCAGGCCGGGTCGCAGGCGACGCTGCTTTACGCGATGAGCATCCTCTTCGTCTTCCTGCTGCTTTCGGGGCTTTACGAAAGCTGGTCGATCCCGCTGTCCGTGATGCTGGTGGTGCCGCTGGGCGTGCTGGGCTGCGTCGTCGCGGTCATGCTGCGCGACATGCCCAACGACATCTATTTCAAGGTCGGCCTGATCGCGATCATCGGGCTATCGGCCAAGAACGCCATCCTGATCGTGGAATTTGCCAAGGATCTGCGCCAGCAGGGGCAAAGCCTGATCGACGCGGCGGTGACGGCGGCCAAGCTGCGCTTTCGGCCGATCCTGATGACCTCGCTTGCCTTCACGCTGGGCGTGGTGCCCTTGGCCATCGCCACCGGCCCCTCGGCGGCCAGCCAGAACGCCATCGGCACCGGGGTCATCGGCGGCATGGTCGCGGCCACGGTGCTGGCGGTGTTCTTCGTGCCGGTGTTCTTCGTCTTCGTGCTGGGCCTGTTCAGCCGGGCGACCGGCGGCCGCAAGCCCGCGCCGATCCGCGGCGATACGGCCGCTTGAGTCGCGTCGCAGCCCATGGCAGGGGCGGTGGATAACCGTCCCTGCCGTTCCTTTCGCGCCCGGAATCCGGGCCACCCAACAGAGAGTTTCGGATGACCCAGACCTTGCCTTTCTCCCGCCGCGGCCTCTTGGGCGGGCTCGTCTCCAGCCTTGCGCTGGCCGCCTGCAACCCGGTCCGCTATGCCGCGCCCCGTGCCGAACTGGCGGCCGAGTTCGCCGCCAATTCCCCGGCCCGTCGTGCCGCGGCGAATGCCTGGTGGGCGGCCTTCCGCGACAAGCGGCTGGACGCGCTGATCGCCGCCGGGCTCAAGCGCAACCTGGACGTGCAGACCGCCGTCGCCACCATCCGCGAGGCCCAGGCCAATGCCCGGCTGGTCGGGGCCAGCGACCTGCCGCAGGTCGATGCGCAGGGCTCGGCCGCGCGCAGCCGCGATGAGCGTGGCGTCTTCGAAAGCGACTCGGCCACGCTGGGCGTGTCCTGGCTGGTCGACCTGTTCGGCTCGACCCGCGCGGCGCGGCAGGGCGCCTCGGCCCGGCTGGACGCGGCCTATCTTTCGGCCGAGGTGGCGCGGCTGACCGTGGCCAGCGCCATCGCCTCGGCCTATGTCGATGCGCGCTATTACCAGGAGGCGCTGGCGCTGACCCGGCAAAGCCTGGAAAGCCGGCGCCGCACGCTGGAGATGACCCGCACCCAGGACGCCTTCGGCAGCGTCTCGCGGCTGGAGGTGTTGCAGGCCGAGCAATTGGTGGCGCAGGCCGAGGCGGCGCTGCCCGGCCTGGAGGTCGGTTTCGACCAGTCGGTGAACCGGCTGGCCACGCTGACCGCCGGGCGCAGCGCCGATCTGGCGGCCGAGCTGCGCCGGGGCGGCGGCCAGCCGCGCGCCCGCTACAGCGCCAGCGTCGGCGTGCCGGCCGATGTGGTGCGCGTGCGCCCCGACGTGCGCATGGCCGAGCGCAACCTGGCCGCCGCCGCCGCCGATGTCGGCGAGGCACGGGCGGCCTTCTATCCGCGGCTGACGCTGTCGGGTTCGATCACGCCGACCAATGGCAAAAGCTGGAGCTTCGGGCCGCAGATCTCGCTGCCGCTGTTCTCGGGCGGGGCGAACCAGGCCCGGCTTTCGGCCGCCGAGGCACGGGCCGAGCAGGCGCGGCTGGCCTGGCAGGCCGCGGTGCTGGGCGCGGTCGAGGAGGTCGAGAACGCCCTGGCCGGCTATAACCGCGACGCGCGCGCCGTCGCCGCGCAATCGCGGCTGGTCGAGAACGCGCGCGAGACGGTGAACCTGACCCGCAGCTCCTATGAGCTGGGCGAGGCGGATTTCTTCCCGGTGCTGGATGCCGAGCGCAGCCTGCTGTCGGCCCGCCAGGAACTGGCGGCCGCCATCCGCCAGCAGGCGCTGAATTTCGTGGCGCTGAGCGCGGCCGCGGCCGGCGGGGTCGGCCTGCCGGCGGCCTGAGGCCATGCGTCCCGTTGGCCAGGCCAGGATCGGTCGCGGCGCCCGCGGCAAGCGGGTGCCGATGCCGTTCTGCCGCGGCGGACGGAAGCTTGCTTACGCAATTGCTTAAGATGCCCTAACATTCAGGGCATGGTGCGCGAACTCAACCTGTCCTCGATGGTCCATTTCGAAGCGGTCGCCCGGCTGGGCGGGGTCATGCGCGCGGCCGAGGAGTTGCAGATATCGGCCTCGGCGGTCAGCCAGCAGATCAAGCTGCTGGAGCAGAACCTGGGCGTGAAGCTGTTTCACCGCGAAAGGCGCCATCTGCGGCTGACCATCGACGGCGAGCGCCTGTTCCAGACCGCCACGCAGGCCTTCCAGTCCATCCGCGAGGTGCGGGCCGCCATCGTCCGGCAGCGGGAAACCCACAATCTTTCGATCCGGGTCAGCCCGTCCTTCGGCGTGCGCTGGCTGGCGCCCCGGCTTGCCGATTTCTGCAAGCGGCACCCGGAATGGGATGTCCGCGTCGATGCGACGCCCAATTTCACCGAATTCGACACCGAGGTCGTCGATATGGACCTGCGCTATGGCGAGGGCGACTGGGAAGGGCTGCATACCGCCTGCATCGTGCATGATTTCGTCTTTCCCATGTGCGCGCCCGCCTATCTGGAGGAATTGCGCCAACGCTCGGACGACCCGCGCGAACAATTGCGCCATGCAAGGCTGATCGACAGCGTCAAGGCCTATTACCGCTGGGATTACTGGCTGCCGCGCCACGGCGTTCAGGGCGCCTCGATGTCCTATCCCTGCCGCTTCGACCGTTCCAGCATGTCGGTGCAGATGGCCATGGACGGCGGCGGGGTGATCCTCGACAGCATGACCCTGGCCTTCGAGGAATTGCGGCGCGGCGATCTGGTGCCGTTCTCGACCGCGTTCGAGGTGATCGAGTTTCCGGGATACTGGATCGTCTGTCCGCATCGCCATGTGGGGCGCCGGGCGGTGCGGCTGTTCTCGGACTGGGTCAAGGACAGGGGCCGCCAGCATATGCGCGAGGCGCGGGCCTGGCTGGAGGAACGCGGGCACCGGACCCGCTTCGAGCGCCGGGCGGCCTTCGTCACGTCCGAGGAGCGATGAGGGAATGCCGGGCGATGACGCCCGGCATTCCCGGTTTCCGGCCGCTCAGTAGATCGTCAGGGCCGGGATGAAGGTAAAGGCCAGCAGCAGTATTAGAGCCACCAGATAGAAGGGCAGCAGCGCCCTGGTGGTCTGGCCGATTCCTGTCCGGGCGATGGCCATCGAGATGAACAGCGTCGTTCCGACCGGCGGCGTGTAAAGCCCCACCGACAGGTTGATCACCATCATCAGCCCCAGCTGCACCGGATCGAGCCCAATCGTGTTGCCGATGGTCACGAACAGCGGCGCCAGCAGCAGCACCGCGGCGGGCAGGTCCAGGAACATGCCGACGACCAGCATCACCAGGTTCAGCGCGATCAGCACCATCCACGGCTGCGTCAGATGTGTCCCGACAAAACTCGCCAGGTTCTGCGGCACCTGCTCGGCGGTCAGGATCCACTGGATCGTGCCAGAGGCCATGATGATCAGCATCACCGCGCCGGTCATCATGCCGGTATCGACCAGGGCATTCCAGATCAGCCGGGGCGTCACGTCGCGATAGAAGAAGATGCCGATCAGCAGCGCATAGGCGACGGCCATGACGCTGACCTCGGTGGGCGTGGCGATGCCGAAGCGCAGGGTGCCGATGATGAAGATCGGCATCAGAAGCGCCGGCAGGGCGAAGACGATCTGGCTTCTGAAGGCGCGGAGCCCGCCGGGCAGCGGCGCGGGGGGCAGGCCCCGACGCTTGGCGATATACCAGACCATGCCCATCATCCCGCAAGCCAGCAGCAGGCCCGGCAGGATGCCGGCGACGAACAGGTCCACGATCGAGACATTCGCCACCAGCCCGTAGAGGATTAGCGGGATCGAGGGCGGGATCAGCACCGAGATGGTCGAGGACGAGGCGTTGATCGCCGCCGCGAAAGGCGCGGGATAGCCGTCGCGCACCTGCACCGGGATCAGCGCATTGCCCATGGCCGAGGCATCGGCCACCGCCGAGCCCGAGACGCCGCCGAACATCACCGAGCCGAGGATGCTGACCTGCCCCAGCCCGCCGCGATAGCGCCCGACGATCAGCCGCGCGATATTGACCAGGTATTCGCCGAACTTGCCGTGCATCATCAGCGAGCCGGCAAGGATGAAATAGGGGATCGCCAGCATGGGAAACGCCTGCGTCGGCGCGTAAAGGCGCTGCGCGATCACCGCCAGCGGCTTGCCGTCCGCCAGCAGTGCCAGCGCGGTGCCGCCCAGCATGGCATGGGCCACCGGCACGGACAGCGCCATCAGGCCGAAGAATGCGATCACGAGAATCGGGGTCATTCCGGGCCCTCCTCAGCTCAGGCTAGAAGCGGTTTCGACATAGCGCAGCGTCCGCCCCATCAGCGCGGCGATCAGGTCGCAGGCGCAGATCACGGCGATGCCGCCGAAGCCGTAGACGAGGCTGGCATAGCCCCAAAGCTGGCTGATCCCGCCCAGGGCGCTGAGACGCTGGTATTGCGCTGCGCGGATGATCGGGAACGCGGACCAGACCACGAAGACCGAGATCAGCAGCGTCAGCACCGAAACGAGGATGAACAGCACCCTGCGGCCGCTGTCGGACAGCAGGTCCGGCAGGATGGTGATAGCGATGTTGCGGCTGTGGACGGTGGCGATCACCACCCCGCCCGCGATCATCCAGGGCAGCAGGATGGCATGGATTTCATAGGCCCAATCCAGCCCCTGGCCATAGACATAGCGCAGGACAACATTGGCCATCAGCCCCACGAAAAGCACGATCAGGGTCGCGACGCAGACCAGCCGCCCCGACATGTCCAGTGCCGCGACGATGCCGCGCAGGACGGGGGGCGCCGGGCGTCCCTCCTTTCCGGCGGTGTCGGGATGAAGCGCGCCGGTCATTTTGCGGACTCGGCGATGATCGCATCGACCAGTTCCGGGAAGCGGGCGCGATATTCGTCATAGACCCCCGCCGTCGCGTCGATGAAAGCCTGACGATCTTCGAGTTCGGTGACGATGGCGCCCTCGGCCTCCAGCTTCTGGCGGACCTCCACCTCCTGCTCTTCGGCAGTCTGCCTCTGGAACGCCGTCGCCTCGTCGGCGGAGGTCTGGACGCAATCCTGATCCTCGGGCGACAGCGACGCCCACCAGGCCATGCTGGCCAGCAGCGGCGAGGTCTCGTATTTATGGCCGGTCAGCGAGATATGCCTGGTGATCTCGTGCAGCTTGGACGAATAGATGTTCGTCAGCGGGTTCTCCTGCGCCTCGAAGACCCCCGATTGCAGCGCGGTCGGCAGTTCCGCGAAGGTCAGCGGCGCCGGGTTCGCGCCAAGCGCCTTGAAGATCGCGATGGTCATGTCGTCGGGCGGCGTGCGGATCTTGACGCCCTTGAGGTCGGCCGGCGTGGTGATCGACCGGGACAGGTGGCTGACATGGCGGATGCCGTTGTCCCAGAAGCCCAGCAGCTTCAGCCCGGCATTCTGCGCCCTTTCGTCGATCTGCGCCCTGATCTCGCCGTCGATCGCCTTCCAGGCGCTGGGCGCATCGGCGAACAGGAAGGGCAGGCCGATCACGTTCAACTCGGGCACGATCTGCGCCGTGGCGCCCTGGCTGTTGGCGGTGATCTGGATCACATTGGCCGAGGTCGAGGTCAGCGCCTCGACATCGTCGCCCATCGTCGCGGCGCCCGCCACGTTGACGGTGATGCGGCCCTGGGTGCAGGCCGACAGCTTTTCGGCGAAGAACTCGGCCGCCAGCGAGCGCGGATTGCCCGGCGGCTGCGCATGGGCCAGGATGATGGTGTCGGCGGCGGCGGCACCGGCAAAGACGGTGCTGGACAGGATTGCCCCAAGGATGGTGCAGTTCATGGTGGTTCCTCCCAATGAGCAGATGATGGGCCTGCCGCCCCCTCGCGGCAGGCCGGTCCTTCAGTGGATGAGCGAGCCGCCGTTCACGTCGACCTCGGTTCCGGTGCAATAGGACGCCAGATCCGAGGCCAGAAACAGGCAGCAGCCCGCGACATCGCGCGCTTCGCCGGCGCGGCCCATCGGGATGCCGGCAAGGATGCCGTCCATCATCTCGGGCGTCAGCTTGCCGGCGGTGATGTCGGTGGCGATGAAGCCGGGGCAGACCGCGTTCACGCGGATGTTCTGCGGCGCCAGTTCGCGCGCCATGGCCTTGGTCAGGCCCAGCACGCCGGCCTTGGCCGCCGAGTAATGCGGCCCGCCGAAGATGCCGCCGCCACGCTGCGCCGAGACCGAGGACAGGTTGACGATGCTGCCCGCCTTCCGTTCGCGCATGGCGGGAATGACCGCCTGGCTCATGTAGAGCGTGCCGCGCAGGTTCACGTCCAGAACCGCGTCGTAATTCCGAGGCTCGATTTCCATGATCTTGAGCGGCTGGGTAATGCCGGCATTGTTCACCAGCACATCGACCCGGCCCCAGCGATCGATGAGGTTTGCAATCGCCGCCTCGCAGGCGTCCTGATCGGTCACGTCGCAGGCCAGCCCGACATGGCCTTCGCCCAGATCCGCTGCAGCCGCCCTAGCCTGATCGGCGTCGAGGTCCAGAATGGCGACGGTGGCGCCATGTTCGGCAAAGAGTTGCGCCGTGGCCTTGCCCAGGCCGCGTGGCGAGGCCGCCCCGGTCACCACCGCGAATTTTCCGTCCAGCAGGCCCATGGCCTTCTCCTCCTGATTGTCTGAATTGGGGGGCCGGCTTACAGCCAGCCCTTGATGCGTTCGGTGATCTTGCCGACCGTCAGGCCGTACATCTCGTGCAGGGTCGGCAGGGCGCCGGCCTCCAGGAACTGGTCCGGCAGGCCGATCATGCGGAAGGCCGGCGTGACGCCATTGCGTAACAACGTGGCGGCGACCGCCTCGCCCAGACCGCCGACGACGGTATGGTTCTCGGCCGTGACCACCAGCCGCCCGCCCTTGCGCGCCTCGGCCAGGATCGTCTCGGTATCCAGCGGCTTGATCGTCGGCACATGCAGCACCGCCGCATCGACCCCATCGCGGGCCAGCGCCTCGGCGGCATCCAGCGCACGCATGGTCATGAACCCGGTCGAGACGATCAGCACGTCCTTGCCCTCGCGGATCACCTGCGCCTTGCCCAACTGGAACCTGTAGTCGGGCTTGTGGCGGGTCAGCACCGTGGGCACCTTGCCGCGCGGCAGCCGGCTGTAGACCGGGCCGTCATGGGCGACGATCTGCGGCACCATGCCGATGATATCGTCGGCGTCGCAGGGATCGATCACGGTCATGTTCGGCAGGCCGCGGAAGATCGCCAGATCCTCGGTCGCCTGATGGCTGGGGCCGTAGCCGGTGGTCAGGCCCGGCAGGGCGCAGACGATCTTGACCGGCAGGTTCTCCTCGGCGATGGCCATGGCGATGAAGTCATAGGCGCGACGGCTGGCAAAGACCGCATAGGTCGTCGCAAAGGGGTTGAAGCCCTCGCGCGCCAGCCCGGCGGCGGCCGACATCAGCAACTGCTCGGCCATGCCCATCTGGTAGAAGCGGTCGGGCATCGCCTGCGCGAAGATGTGCAGATCGGTATATTTGGCAAGGTCGGCGGACAGGCCGACGATCTTGTCGTCCTTCTGCGCCGCCTCGACCAGCGCATGGCCGAAGGGTGCCGCCACGGTGTCATAGCCCTCGGCGGCCAGCGAGGCGATCATCGCCGTGGTCGCCACGCGCGGCCCCTCGGGCAGCTTGCGCGGTTCGTATTTGCGCTTCATGGATGCCAGCGTCATTGCGGTTTCCCCTCTTCCAGGACGGCCAGGGCCTTGGCCCATTCATCCGCCTCGACGCGGACGAAATGCGTGATTTCGCGTTTCTCCAGGAAATCGACGCCCTTGCACATGGTGGTGTCGAAGATGATCACGCGGGGACCGGGATGGTCGGTTTCGCGTGCGGCATCGAATGCGGCGACGACGGCGTCCAGGTCGTTGCCGTCCACACGCTGCGCGTGCCAGCCGAAGGCCTGCCATTTGGCACGCTCGTCGCCCTGGGCCAGCGCGGCGGTCGATTTGCCGTCGGCCTGCTGGTCGTTGAAATCGACAAGGCAGATCAGGTTGTCCAGCCGGTGCTGGACGCCGGACATCACTGCCTCCCAGGTCGATCCCTCGCCCAGTTCGCCATCCGACATCAGGTTGTAGACGAAGGCCGAACTGTTCTTGCGCTTCAGCCCCATCGCCATGCCGACGGCGATGCCGAGGCCATGGCCCAGGGAACCGCCGGTGATCTCCATCCCCGGCGTATAGGAGGCCATGCCCGACATCGGCATGCGGGAATCGTCCATGCCGTAGGTTTCAAGCTCTTCCTCGGGCAGGATGCCGGCTTCCATCAGCACGGCGTAAAGCGCGATGGCGTAATGCCCGATCGACAGCAGGAAGCGGTCGCGGCCTTCCCATTCCGGATCCTTCGGATCGTATTTCAACGCGTGGAAATAGGATGCGGCCAGCACATCGGCCACGCCGAGCGCCTGGCCGATATAGCCCTGTCCCTGCACCTCGCCCATCAGCAGGGCCTTGCGACGAATATTCCATGCCCGCAGCGCCAACGAAACGTTGGACGCCGCAGAAGCGCGGCTGGCAACTGTCATGAGTTCCTCCCATCGGCTCGTGCCGTGGAAGAAACCTAGCAATGCGCCCTATCCCGAGTCTTGTATGGATTATTGATAGATTGTTAAGCTGTACTTAAGGTATCCCGCTTGGCTTTGGGCTTTCACTTCCCGCCCGGCGTGCCGTCGAACTTCTTCTCCAGCTTTTTCCAGACCTCGATATAGTCCTTCTGCATCGGGGCCTCGCGGGCGGCGAATTCGGTCAGGTGCTGGGGAAAGCGGGTCTCGAACATGAAGGACATGGTGTCGTCCAGCTTCTCGGGCTTCAGTTCCGCGTTGGAGGCCCCCTCGAAGGCGTCGCGATCCGGGCCGTGCGGCAGCATGCAATTGTGCAGGCTGATGCCGCCCGGCGCGAAGCCCTGCGGCTTGGCGTCATAGATGCCGTGGATATTGCCCATCAGCTCGGACATGATGTTCTTGTGATACCAGGGCGGGCGGAAGCTGTGTTCGGCCACCTGCCAGCGTTCCCGGAACAGCACGAAGCCGATATTTGCCGTCCCCTCCTGCCCCGAGGGCGCGGTCAGCACGGTGAAGATCGACGGGTCGGGATGGTCGAACAGCACCGCACCCACCGGCGCATAGGTCCGCAGGTCGTATTTGCAGGGGCAGTAATTGCCGTGCCAGGCCACCACGTCCAGCGGGCTGTGGTCGATCCAGGTCTCGTGGAACCGGCCGCACCACTTGATGACCGCATGGCGGCTGCTGGCGCATCTGGCCCATTGCGGCGCGGTCCGCGTGCGCGCATCCATGCCCGTGTGCACCTGGACAAGTCGGTACTCAGCCGCGTCGCGGCTGCAAGAGGCGGGATGGGTGCGCAAATCGGGAAACGCGGCCGACCGCCGCCCGGTCGTGCTGGAGCTGGCGCCCGAGGGCCGGGCGCTGATGGCGCGGCTCGGGCGCATCGCCCAGGCCTTCCGGGCCAAGCTGTTGGCCGGACTGGGCCGGAGGCCGGCGTCCTGGACCGGCTCCTGTCGCGGCTGGCCGGCACGGAAACCGGCACGCCCTAGCCTGTAGCGCCAAGGCCCGGAACGCCCCGCAGGGACGGCCTGGCGCGGGGCGCTTGTCGGTCAATAGGGCGCGGGTGCCGCTTCCGGCGGTGCATAGGGGGCGGGCGCGGCCCCATAGGGGGCCGGTTGCCCCATCTGCACCTGGCTGTTGGCCGCCTGTTCGCTCAGCAACTGCCCCGCGGTCTGCATGTCGCGCCCCGCGCCCTGCATCGTTTCGCAACCCGCGACTGCCATTCCGGCCAGGCAAAGGCCGACCGTGATCATCCGACGCATCCTTGTTCCTTTCTTCTTTCCTGCTCGTTGCCGGCAAAGCCTAGCTTGCTCGACAGGCCGCTCAAGCCGGAGCCGGGCCTGCCGGCGACCGATCGGCAAGGAATGTCTTGAAATCGGCGACCCCGCCGGCGGATCCCGGCCGATTTCGTCCCGTGCAGGGGATGGCCGCTTTGCCGCGGCGGTCGCGGCACCGTGACAACTTGACGCAAGTCATATCGGGCGCGGCGCGACCGGGGCAGAAGGAAGACGGCCAAGAGGGGAAAATCCATGGTTCCAGATATGCGCAAGACCATGCTGCTGATGCGCCGCAAGGCCCTTCTTGCCGATCTTGCCTGCATCGGGGATGCGCTGCGGGTTGCCCCGGCCCCCGATTCGCGCAGGGCGGGCGGCGCGCAAGAGAATATCTTGCAGGCGCTCGGCAAGGTTCAGCGCATCGAGGTGGCGCGTATCGAGGCAGCCCTGCGCCGCATGGAAAGCGGCGATTACGGGATTTGCACCGGCTGCGGAACCACCATTGCGCCGGCGCGGCTGGACCTGCTGCCTGACACGCCGGTTTGCGGGGATTGCGCCAGCGCCGCCTGAGGCGGTTCACATGCCCGCCTGGGCTTCCTGGCTTTCCCGGCTGATCGCCTGCCCGGCGCTTTGCAGGTCGCGCCCGGCGCCCTGCACCGTCTGGCAGGCGGCCAGGGCCAGCAGCGCAAGCAGGGGCGAAACGTGAATAATTTTACGCATATTCAATCTCCTGCGGGTTTTCCCTTGGGATCAACGCCTGCCCTTGGCCGCGGTTCCCCGCCCATTAAGGGTTTCTTAACCGGTGGCCGCTAGACAGGTGCCATGCGTGTGATTCTGCTTCTTGTGCTGTTCCTTTCCGCCTGTGCCTCGCCCGCGCCGCAGTTTTTCGGTGCCCAGCGGCATGACATCACGCTGGAGGGCATCCGCTTTGCCGTCTTCCACGACGCCAGCCAGGCAGAGGTGATCCGCCTGGGATATCTTGGCCGGGATGCGCGGGCGGCGGTGCCGGAGCTGATGGTGATCGCCGCCGAGCGGACGACCGGATGCCAGGCGGTTCCGAACAGCCTGCGCAGCCGCATCCCCGGCGATACCGGCGAGGCGCGGCTGTCGCTGCGCTGTCCCGGCGGCTGAGATTCGCGCGGCGGCCGGTCAGTCCAGGAATACCGCCACCGCCTCGGCGACCTCGGCCGGGCGGTCCGCATGCAGCCAATGCCCCGCGCCGGGAATGAGGCGGATCTCGGCCTGGGGGAAATATTCGCGGATCGCCTCGAGCTGCGGCGCGCGGCAGTAATCCGAATCTTCGCCCGCCAGGAACAGCGCGGGACCGGTGAAACCGCCCCTGGGCGCCACCGGCCAGCCGACCAGTTGGGGCATCTGGTCCCGCAGCGCCGGCAGGTTGAACTTCCAGCGCGGCGGATCGGCCTTCAAGTCCAGCGATTGCAGCAGAAATGCCCGCACGCCCGGATCGGCGACATGCCGGGCCAACCGCGCATCGGCCTCGGAGCGCAGGCGAAGCCCGGCAAGGTCCACCGCCTCCATGGCGTCGATCAGGCCGCTCTGGCTGTGGCCATAGGCGAAGGGGGCGATGTCCATGACGACAAGGCGGCGCACCAGGTCGGGCTGCGTCAGCGCCAGCATCATCGCGGCCTTGCCGCCCATCGAATGCCCCAGCACATCCGCCCGCCCGCCCTGCGCCGCGATCACCTGGGCCAGGTCGCCGGCCAGCGCGGCATAGCCATGGTCGGGGTCGTGGAAACTGTCGCCATGGTTGCGCATGTCGACCGAGATCACCCGCCGGCTTTCGCCCAGGCGTCGCGCAAGACCGCCGAGATTGCGCCCCGATCCGAACAGCCCATGCGCCAGCAGCACCGGCGGCCGATCCGAATCCATTCCAGTCATGGTCATGTTCAGCATCATGCGCGCACCCTAGCGGCACTGGCGAAGCGGCGCCAGAGGCGCTAGCCTTGGCGAAAACGGGATGGGGGCGATGGGCATCGAAAGCATCCGGCCGATGGCGGACGAGGTGGCCAGCCTGATGGCGGCGCGGTTCGGCGGTCTCAGGCGCGGCCAGCAGGCCGATCTGGAAAGCATGCTGCGCAAGCGCGGCGCCGCGCTGCCGCGGCGGCTGCGGCGCGAGGCGCGCATCCTGGCCGAGGCCGATCGCAAGGCCGGCCAGCCCAAGCTGGCGCGCCAGGTGGATTTCGCGCGGCTGGAGCATGCGCATAAGGCGCTGACGGCCTATCTGCGGCCGCTGGGCCAGGGGATGCGGCTGCGGGGCGGGGCGGCCAGCATCGCGGCAAGCGTGCTGTTCGGCCTGTTGCTGCTGGGTGCCGTCGCCATTTGGATCATGATGCGGCGCGGGCTGATCTGAAGGCCGCCACAGGGATGCGCCGTGCGGGAGCCAGCTGTTGCCGGCATTCCGGAAAAGCGCGGCTGCCGGCTCCGTCGTGATATGGGCCCGGCATCGCAGCAGCCTCCATACCCGCGCCGGGCCGACGGGTTGCTTGGCGGCTGGAGCGGCGCAGCGGTCAAGCGCGCCGGAAGCGACCCCAGGCAGGGAATGCGGCCATCATGGAGCCGCACCAGCGACGGCCGGGGGCGCCGGAATATCCAGCGCCGGAATATCGGCGCCGCGGGTCATGCGATGCGGCCTTGCTCCGACCTGCACCTGTTCCCCGCGACAAGCCCGGAGCAGAGCCGCAACGGCTGGTCCCGTGCGCATCAAGACCCCGCCCGCAATGTCGGGCAGGGCGCTGGGCGGGGCGGGTCCGGGTGAACCCGCCCCGCGCCGGGATCACATGCCGTTATAAAGCGGGAAACGGGCGCAAAGCGCCTCGACCTCGGCCTTGACGCGGGCCTCCACCTCGGCATTGCCTTCCTCGCCATTGGCGGCCAGGCCGTCGACGACCTCGACGATCCAGCGGGCGATCTGGCGGAACTCCTTTTCCTTGAAGCCGCGGGTGGTGCCGGCGGGTGCGCCGAGCCGGATGCCCGAGGTCACGAAGGGCTTTTCCGGGTCAAAGGGCACGCCGTTCTTGTTGCAGGTGATATGGGCGCGACCCAGCGCCGCCTCGGTCGCCTTGCCGGTCACGCCTTTCGGGCGCAGGTCGGCCAGGCACAGGTGGTTGTCGGTGCCGCCCGAGACGATGTCGATGCCGCCCTTCATCAGCTCGTCCGCCATGGCGCGGGCATTGGCGACGACCTGCGCGGCATAGTCCTTGAACTCGGGGCGCAGCGCCTCGCCGAAGGCCACGGCCTTGGCGGCGATGACATGCATCAGCGGGCCGCCCTGAAGGCCGGGGAACACCGCCGAGTTGATCTTCTTGGCGATCTCGGCGTCGTTGGTCAGCACCATGCCGCCGCGCGGGCCGCGCAGCGATTTATGCGTGGTGGTGGTCACGACATGGGCATGCGGCAGCGGCGAGGGATGCTGGCCGCCGGCCACCAGGCCCGCGATATGGGCCATGTCGACCATCAGCCAGGCCCCGACCTCGTCGGCGATCTTGCGGAACTCGGCCCAGTCCCAGACGCGCGAATAGGCGGTGCCGCCGGCCAGGATCAGCTTGGGCTTGTGTTCATGCGCCGACTTGCGGATCTCGTCCATGTCCAGCAGCTGGTCCTGCTGGCGCACGCCGTAGCTGACGACGTTGAACCACTTGCCCGACATGTTGACCGGCGAGCCATGCGTCAGGTGCCCGCCCGAATTGAGGTCCAGCCCCATGAAGGTGTCGCCCGGCTGCAACAGCGCCAGGAACACCGCCTGGTTCATCTGGCTGCCCGAGTTCGGCTGGACGTTGGCATAGGCGCAATCGAACAGTTCCTTGGCGCGTTCGATCGCCAGGGTCTCGACGATGTCGACATATTGGCAGCCGCCGTAATAGCGCTTGCCCGGATAGCCCTCGGCATATTTGTTGGTCAGCACCGAGCCCTGCGCTTCCAGCACGGCCTTGGAGACGATGTTTTCCGAGGCGATGAGCTCGATCTCGTCGCGCTGGCGGCCGAGTTCCTTGCGGATGGCGCCGAAGATGTCGGGGTCGCGGCTGTCCAGCGTCTCGGTGAAGAATCCGGTATCGGTCATCTGGTCCTCATGCAAAAAGCGGCTTGCCGGCCTTCTAGCGCCTTTCGCCGCGCCCCGCTAGGACGGATGCGACGCCTTGATGGTAGATATCCCATGCGTCGCCGGGACTTGCTTCCGCCCGGCGGCTGGCCATGATGGCCGCATGAAGATGCATTTCATCGCCTCCAGTACCGAAACCGCCGTGACCGCGGCCGAGACGCTGTCGGCGCGCTACGGCCATGTGCCGATCCGCGAGGCCGAGGTGATCGTGGCGCTGGGCGGCGACGGGCTGATGCTGTCGGTCATGCACCAGAACCGCGGCCTGCCGGTCTATGGCATGAACCGGGGCACGGTGGGCTTTCTGATGAATGCCTATTGCGAGGACGATCTGCCCGGCCGCATCCGCGCCGCCGAGGAAACCGTGGTCAACCCCTTAGCCATGACCGCCGGCACCACCGACGGGCACGAGCATTGCGCGCTGGCGATCAACGAGGTCAGCATGCTGCGCGCCGGCCCGCAGGCGGCGCGGCTGCGCATCAGCGTGAACGGCCGGGTGCGCATGGAGGAGCTGATCTGCGACGGCGCGCTGCTGTCCACGCCCGCCGGCTCGACCGCCTACAATTATTCGGCGAACGGGCCGATCCTGCCGCTCGGTTCGGACGTGCTGGCGCTGACCGCCATCGCGCCCTTCCGGCCGCGGCGCTGGCGCGGCGCCATCCTGCCCAAGTCGGCGACGGTGCGCATCGACGTGCTCGACCCCGACAAGCGCCCGGTGATGGCCGATGCCGATTCGCGCGGCGTCGACTCGGTGCTCTGGGTCGAGATCCGCTCCGAGAACACCATCCGGCACCGGCTGCTTTTCGATCCCGGCCACGGGCTCGAGGAACGGCTGATCCGTGAACAATTCGTCTGACCCCGATTCCATCCGGGCCGCGATTCCATTTGAGACTGCGCGCGCCGCGCGCTAAAGCGCGGGGCATGATGAACTGTCCCGATCTTCCGCCCGAAATCGCCCGCCGCCGCACCTTTGCGATCATCTCGCACCCGGACGCGGGCAAGACCACGCTGACCGAGAAGTTCCTGCTGTTCGGCGGCGCGATCCAGATGGCCGGCCAGGTCCGCGCCAAGGGCGAGGCGCGGCGCACCCGCTCGGACTTCATGAAGATGGAGCAGGACCGCGGCATCTCGGTTTCCGCCTCGGCCATGAGCTTCGATTTCGGGCCCTATCGCTTCAACCTGGTGGACACGCCCGGCCACAGCGATTTCTCCGAGGATACCTATCGCACGCTGACGGCGGTGGACGCCGCGATCATGGTCATCGACGGCGCCAAGGGCGTCGAAAGCCAGACCCGCAAGCTGTTCGAGGTCTGCCGGCTGCGCGACCTGCCGATCCTGACCTTCTGCAACAAGATGGACCGCGAAAGCCGCGACACCTTCGAGATCATCGACGAGATCCAGGAAAACCTGGCCATCGACGTGGCGCCGGTCAGTTGGCCCATCGGCATGGGCCGCGACTTCATCGGCGCCTATGATCTCTTGCACGACCGGCTGGAGATCATGGACCGCGCCGACCGCAACAAGGTGGCCGAGTCGATCCAGATTTCCGGCCTGGACGATCCCAAGCTGGCCGATCACGTCCCGGCCGAGCTGCTGGAGAAGCTGCGCGAAGAGCTGGAGATGGCGCGCGAACTGCTGCCCGCCTTCGACCGCAAGTCCTTTCTGGAAGGGCACATGACGCCGATCTGGTTCGGCTCGGCCATCAACAGCTTCGGCGTCAAGGAGCTGATGACCGGCATCGGCGAGTTCGGCCCGCAGCCGCAGCCGCAGAACGCCGCCGAGCGCCAGATCGCGCCCGAGGAAAAGCCGGTGACCGGCTTCGTCTTCAAGGTGCAGGCCAACATGGATCCCAAGCATCGCGACCGTGTGGCCTTCGTCCGCCTGGCCTCGGGGCATTTCGAGCGGGGGATGAAGCTTCTGCACGTGCGCTCGAAAAAGCCGATGGCGGTATCGAACCCGGTGCTGTTCCTGGCCGCCGATCGCGAACTGGCCGAGGAGGCCTGGGCCGGCGACATCATCGGCATTCCGAACCACGGCCAGTTGCGCATCGGCGATGCGCTGACCGAGGGCGAGGCGCTGCGCTTCACCGGCATCCCGAGCTTTGCGCCGGAACTGCTGCAGACCGTGCGCGCGGGCGATCCGATGAAAGCCAAGCATCTGGAAAAGGCGCTGATGCAATTCGCCGAGGAGGGCGCGGCCAAGGTGTTCAAGCCGATGATCGGCTCGGGCTTCATCGTCGGCGTGGTGGGCGCGCTGCAATTCGAGGTGCTGGCGAGCCGGATCGAGCTGGAATACGGCCTGCCGGTGCGCTTCGAATCTTCGCAATTCACCAGCGCCCGCTGGGTGTCCGGGCCCAAGGACAAGGTCGAGACCTTTGCCATTGCCAACAAGGGCCACATGGCGCAGGACCACGACGGCGACCTAGTTTACCTGACCCGCCTGCAATGGGACATCGACCGCGTCGGGCGCGACCACCCCGAATTGAAGCTGACGGCGACGAAGGAAATGATGGTGTAAGCCTTTATCGCCAAAGATTGGTGACGGTCCAGAAAGAGCCCTGGCCTTCTCGATAGGCATCTTGTCGAGTTCCGGCACTTACGTCGCAGCTTGCATGTCGCGCCAACCCGCTATTATGTCTGTTTTGTTTAATCAGTGGGGTCGTTTCATGTATCGCAATCGCTTGCTTGCCGCCTTTACGCTGACCCTGACCCTGATGCTGGCGGCTTGCGGTGAAGCCCCCAGCGTTGCGCCGCCGTCGGCGGCTGCAAGGCTCGACACCAGGATCATGAGCCTTGCCGCCCAACGCTTCGATCAGTTCTGCATCGCTAGCATTGGCGGCACGCCGGATGGGGTGGACCTCGCCAATGTCTATTACAAGGCGAGCCCGATTCCACCGCTCGGCACGCTCAAGGTCAGCCTGGGCCGGAATGCCGAGGACATCGGCGTACAATTCGACACGCGCCGCAATGGCTGCATGGTCACGTCGTCGCAAGGTAAGGCGCCGAACGGTAAGGCCGAGCTGAGGGCACTTGCCGAGGCTTACGCTGCCCGGAACGGCGGCACGGTCCAGGCGCATTCCGATTCGGTAATCACCGTCAAGACGCCCGCGCGTTCGGCAAGGTTCCAGTTCTGGGATGCCAGGGACGGCCTGTCCTTCCTGGTCGAATCGTAAGGCGGCTCCGGGCGCAGGCCCGCGGCATGCCGGTGGAGCCAATGACCGCGACCATGCGGCGCACAGCCGCGCCGCATGGCATGGCCGATCTTACCCCACCGTCACGTCCATCGTCACCTCGGCATTCAGCACCCTGCTGACCGGGCAGCCCTTTTCGGCCTTGCGGGCGCATTCTTCGATCACCGCCCTGTCGCCGTCGCCCCAGATCCGGGTGTTCAGATGCGCTGTCTTGATGGCGAAGCCGTCGCCCTCCTTGGCCAGCCCGATCTCGGAGGTCGTCTCGATCCGCACATTGCCGATCCCCGCCTCTTGCAGGATCGCCGACAGAGCCATGCTGAAACAGGCCGCATGGGCCGCGCCGATCAGTTCCTCGGGGTTGGTGCCGGGCAGGCCCTCGAAGCGGGTGTTGAAGCCATAGGGCTGGCTGCTCAGCGCCCCGGACTTGGTGGACAGCACCCCCTTGCCGTCCTTGAGCCCGCCTTCCCATTTCGCCGAACCGGAATTCACGATCATCGCCGTTCTCCTTTTCTGCCGTGACCTGCTGGCCGAACGCGCGATCCCTTGCGCGGGTTCAATCGCAAGCCCGCCGCCCGACGAAGGACGGGAACAGAAAAGCGCCGGCCGGCGCGCAGCCGGCCGGACAGGCCCCGCGCTCAGCCCAGCAGGCGCTGCGCCTCCTGGATGGCGAAGCGGTCGGTCATGCCGGCGACGTAATCCAAGACCACCCGCGCGCGCCCGGTCTCGTCCCCGGCGGCCTCGGCGGCCTCGAACCAGTTCTGCGGCATTTTCGACGGATCGGCCAGGAACAGCGGGAACAGCCCGTTCAGCATCTCGGTCACGCGCCGGCGCTCGACCACCACCGAGGGGGCGCGATACATGCGCTGGAACAGGAACAGCTTGATCGCCTTGAGATTCTGGTAAAGCGGCTTGGAAAAGCGGATGATCGGCCCCTCCATGCCGCGAATGTCGTCGACGCCTTGCGGTTGCAGGCCGGCCAGGCGGTTCTGCGCGACCGCGATCACATCCTCGACCATCACGCCGAAGACGCGGCGCAGCGCCTCGTGTCGGCGCCGCATCGGTTCCAGTCCGGGATGCAGCGCATCGACCTCGGCAAAGGCCTCGCCGACCACCGGCAGCTGTGCCAGATCCGCCTCGGTGAACAGCCCCGCGCGCAGACCGTCATGCAGGTCGTGGTGGTTGTAGGCCACGTCGTCGGCCACCGCGGCCACCTGCGCCTCGGCGCTGGCATTGGTATGCAGCTCCAGATCCCATTCTGCATTCACCTCGGCCAGCGCATAGGGCAGCTCGCCCGTCACCGGCCCGTTGTGCTTGGCGATGCCCTCCAGGCTTTCCCAGGTCAGGTTCAGCCCGTCGAAATCGGCATAATGCCGTTCCAGCCGGGTCACGATGCGCAGCGCCTGGGCATTGTGGTCGAAGCCGCCATAGGGCGCCATCAGCGCCGCCAGCGCATCTTCGCCGGTATGGCCGAAGGGCGGGTGGCCCAGGTCATGCGCCAGCGCCACCGTCTCGGCCAGGTCGGTGTTCAGCCCCAGCGCGCCGGCGATGGTGCGGGCGACCTGCGCCACCTCGATCGTATGGGTCAGGCGGGTGCGGTAGTAATCCCCCTCGTGCTCGACAAAGACCTGGGTCTTGTGCTTCAGCCGACGGAAGGCGCTGGAATGGATGATGCGGTCGCGGTCGCGCTGCCAGGGGCTGCGAAAGGTGGACATGCGCTCGGGCCAGCGGCGGCCGCGGCTGTCTTCGGGCTGGCAGGCATAGGGTGCCATCATCTTGTCGCTTCCTTGCGGGGCTTCGCGGCGAACCCTATATTCCATGCCGGACGACGGAAACGGGAACGCCCCATGAACACAGGTCTGAACCTGCCCCCCAGGGTCACCGAACGCGCGTTTGCGCGCCTGGCCGAAATCAACGAGGGCGGCCCTGCCCGGCCCCTGCGGGTCGCGGTCGCGGGCGGCGGCTGCTCGGGGTTCCAGTATGACATCCGCCTGGACGAGGCGGCCGAGGACGACCTGGTGCTCAGCGGTGCCGGCCAGCGCGTCGTGGTTGATCCGGTCTCGCTGCCTTTCCTGGCCGGCGCCACCATCGATTTCGCCGACGAGCTGATCGGCGCCCGCTTCACCATCGACAACCCCAATGCCAGCTCGTCCTGCGGCTGCGGCACCTCGTTTTCGATCTGACCGCGGGTTTTCGATCCGGTCTGGCGCGGGCGCGCAGGGCCGGCTAGTCTCGCGCGCATGAAGATCGCGACATTCAACATCAACGGCGTCCGCGCCCGTATCGAGACCCTGACCGGCTGGCTCGCCGACGCCCAGCCCGATGTCGTGGTCCTGCAAGAGATCAAGACCCAGGACGAGGGCTTCCCGCGCGAACCCATCGCCGACTTGGGCTACAATATCGAAACCCACGGGCAAAAGGGCTTCAACGGCGTCGCCATCCTGTCCAAGCTGCCGCTGGAGGATGTCAGCCGCGGCCTGCCGGGCGACGAGACGGACGAGCAGGCCCGCTATATCGAGGCGACTGTGGTCGGCCATCGCGCGCTGCGCATCGCCGGGCTCTATTTGCCGAACGGCAACCCGCAGCCGGGGCCGAAATTCGACTACAAGCTGGCCTGGATGGAGCGGCTGCGCGCGCGGGGCAAGGCGCTGCTGGCGACCGAGATGCCGGCGGTGATGCTGGGCGATTACAACGTCATCCCCGAACCCCGCGACGCCGCCTTCCCGGAAAAATGGCTGGACGATGCGCTGTTCCAGCCCGAAAGCCGCGCCGCGTTGCGCCGCATCCTCTTTGACGGCTGGGCCGATGCGGTGCGTCTGCGCCATCCGGGCAGCACGCGCGGTCCCTTCACCTTCTGGGACTACCAGGCGGGCGCCTGGCAAAGGGACAACGGCATCCGCATCGACCATGCGCTGCTGTCGCCGCAAGCCGCCGACCTACTGATCGACGTCGGCATCGACCGCGACGAACGCGCCAAGGACAAGCCCAGCGACCATGTCCCGGTCTGGATCGATCTCGACGCCTGATGCGCTTCACCGTTTGACAAATACCCAAAAGAACCTCGGCGACCCCTCGGCGGCAGGGACGGAGAGCCCGTTCTCGCGCCTGGCTGTCCATCGCGCCGGGGCAGCCGGGCCGGCAGATTGCGGGCCGTCCGCATGGGGTCCGGCCCCTCACATGCCGTCCCCGATCAGCAGCGACATGTCGCCCTCGCGCGCGACCGCAAGGGTCTGTGCCCGGCCGCGCAGCGCCTCGAACAGCTCCGGCCCGGTCCCGGTCAGCCAGGCTTGCGCATCGAGAGCGCAGATCTCGTCGTAAAGTGCTGCGCGGCGGTCGGCATCCAGATGCGCCGCGACTTCGTCCAGCAGCAGCACCGGGCTTTCACCCTCCAGCGCGCGGGCATTGGCCAGGATCAGCGACAGCAGCAGCGCCTTTTGCTCGCCGGTCGAGGACAGCGCGGCGGGCATGGCCTGCGGCCCCCAATGCGCGCCCAGATCGGCGCGATGCGGGCCGCTCAGCGTGCGGCCGGCCGCCATGTCGCGGTTGCGCCCCTCGGCCAGGCGGGCGGCGATGCTCGGTGCGTCGGGGTCGTCGGCCGCGCCTTCGCCCGGCAGCAGGGTCAGGCTGGCCGAGGGAAAGGCGGTCCCGGCCCCATCCTGCGCCGCCATGATCCGGGCGATGGCCTCCAGCCGGTTGCGCGTCAGCGCCGCGCCCGCCTCGGCCATCTGCGTCTCCAGCGCGCGATACCAGCCGGCGTCGCGCACCTCGTCGCGCAGCAGCCGGTTGCGCTCGCGCATGGCCTTGTCATAGGCCAGCGCATCCTCGGCATGGCCCGGCGCGAAGCTGAGCGTGATCCGGTCCAGGAAACGCCGCCGCTGTTCGGGCGCATCGGTCCACAGCCGGTCCATGGCGGGGGTCAGCCAGATCACCCGCATCAGCCGGCCAAGCGCCAGCTGGGTCGCGGGCTTGTCGTCGATCACCACCTCGCGCGGCTGGCCGGGCAGGGCGCGGGTCGCGACCTCCTGTTCGCCGATCCGGGCCCGGATCTGCCAGCCGACATCCGGCCCCTTGCGGGCCTGGTCGCCGGGCGCGGCGCCGCGCATGCCCCGCCCGGGCGAGAGCATCGAGATGGCTTCCAGGATATTGGTCTTGCCCGCCCCGTTCGGGCCATGGATGGCGACGGGGCGGCGGTCGGTCTCGATCTCCAGCCTGGCCCAGCTGCGGAACTGGGTCAGGTGCAGCCGGGTCAGCGTCACACGCGCATCGGCATGACGACATAGACCGCGCTGGTGTCGCCGCCCTCGCGGATCAGCGCCGCGTCGCCCGAGCCGTTGAACAGGAACACCGCGTTCTCGCGCTCGATCTGGCTGGCGATCTCGTGCAGGTATTTGGCGTTGAAGCCGATCTCCAGCGGCTCGTCGGCATAAGCGACCGGCAGTTCCTCGTCCGCCGCGCCGGCGTCGGGGGCATTCACCGACAGCACCAGCCGGTCCTCGTCCAGGGACAGCTTGACGGCGCGCGAACGTTCGCTGCTGACGGTGGCCACCCGGTCCACCGCCTTGGCGAAATCGCCGGCATCGACTTCCAGCTTGCGCGCGTTGCCTGCGGGGATCACGCGGGAATAATCCGGGAAGGTGCCGTCGATCACCTTCGAGGTCAGCGTGATGGTGGGCGTGGCGAAGCGCACCTTGGTCTCGCTGACCGAGACCGCGATCTCGGCCTCGTCGTCGTCCAGCAGCTTGCGCAGCTCGGCCACGGTCTTGCGCGGCACGATCACCCCCGGCATGTCCTCGGCGCCCATGGGCAGCGGCGCGTCGATCCGGGCCAGCCGGTGGCCGTCGGTCGCGACGCAGCGCAGGCTGGGCCCGTCCTCGGCCTGCGCGACATGCATGTAGACGCCGTTCAGGTAATAGCGGGTCTCCTCGTTCGAGATGGCGAATTTCGACTTGTCGAACAGCCGGCGCAGAACCGCCGCGGGGGCCGAGAAATTCGCGCTGTATTCCGACGAGGACATGACCGGGAAATCCTCGCGCGGCAGCGTCGCCAGGCTGAAGTTCGACCGTCCCGCCTGCACCGAAAGCCGTCCCGAGGCGGCATCCAGGCTAAGCTGCACCAGCGCGCCGTCCGGCAGCTTGCGGGCGATGTCGTTGAGCATCCCGGCCGAGACGGTGGTGGCGCCGGGCCGCTCGACCTGCGCCGCGGCGCGGTCCACGATCTCGGTATCCAGGTCGGTGGCGCGGAAGCTGACGCCTTCGGGCGTGGCTTCGATCAGCACATTGGCCAGGATCGGAATGGTGTTGCGGCGTTCGACGACGGACTGGGCCTGGGAAACGGCCTTCACCAGATCGGCACGTTCGATCGAAAATTTCATGGTCAACCCTTATGTCGTTCTGGCCTCTCCCGCACCCGGCGACGCGGGGCGCCAATGTGGCACAATCCCGCGCAAGGTCAAGCGGATGCGTTCACGCCTCCAGCAGGCGGCGCAGCAGGTCGATATCCTCGGCCAGGCTGCGGTCGGCGCTGCGCAGCTCCTCGATCTTCTTCACGCCATGCATGATGGTGGTATGGTCGCGCCCGCCGAAGCGGCGCCCGATCTCGGGCAGGCTGCGCGAGGTCATCTGCTTGGACAGGTACATGGCGATCTGCCGCGGCCGGGCAACGGTGCGCACCCGCTTGGGCCCGATCATGTCGGCCAGGCGGATGTTGTAATGCTCGGCAACCTTGCGCTGGATCTCCTCGATCGAGACCTTGCGGTCGTTGGCGCGCAGAATGTCGGCCAGGCATTCCTGGGTCATGTCCAGCGTGATCTCGCGCCCCATCAGGCTGGCAAAGGCGAAAAGCCGCTGCAGCGCGCCCTCCAGTACCCGGACGTTCGAGGTGATGCGATGGGCCAGGAATTCCAGCACGCCCGGCGCGATCTGCAAGCCGGGATACTGGGCGCGGAAACTGTCGGTCTTGCTTTGCAGGATGCCCAGGCGCAGCTCGTAATCGGTCGGGTGCAGATCCACGACCAGGCCGCATTGCAGGCGCGACTTGATGCGCTCCTCCATGTCCTTGATCTCGCCCGGCGCGCGGTCGGCCGAGATGACGATCTGCTTGCCCTGGTCCACCAGGGTGTTGAAGGTGTGGAAGAATTCCTCCTGCGTGGAATCCTTGCCGGCGATGAACTGCACGTCGTCGACCATCAGCACCGAAACGGTGCGGAACAGTTCCTTGAAATCCATCACCGTGCGGTCGCGCAGCGCCTGGACAAAGCGATACATGAACTGCTCGGCCGACAGGTAAAGCACCCGCGCCTCGGGCTGGCGGATCTGGATCTCGCGGGCGATGGCATGCATCAGGTGGGTCTTGCCCAGGCCGACGCCGCCGTAAAGGAAAAGCGGGTTGAAGGTGACGGGACCGCCCTCGGCCACGCGGCGGGCGGCGGCATGGGCCAGCTCGTTGGGCTTGCCGACGACGAAGTTCTCGAAGGTGAAGCGGCTGTCGAGCGGCGCGGCCAGCTCCTCCTCGCCGGCGGGACGGGGGGCGGGGCGCTTGACGGCGGGGGCCGCAACCTGGCGGGCGGTCTGGCTGCGGGTCTCGAAGCTCAGGCGCTGCACGGGGCCGCCCATGCGGTCCAGAACCTTCAGGATGTCGTCGCTGTAATGGCGCGAGACCCAGTCGGACAGGAAACGGGTCGGGCAGGCGATGGTGGCGGTGCCGTCCTCGACGCCGGTCAGGCGCAGGGGCTCGATCCAGGTCGAGAAACTGTCGGCTCCGACGATCTTCTGAAGTTCTTCACGCGCCTGCCCCCAAAGTCTGTCCATCTCGCCCAGTTCCGTCTCTTGTCCCCACATGCCGCCGGCATTTTCCGGCGTGAGGCGATTCGGGCGTCACGGCCTGAACGCAATACGTTTCGGCAACAAGAAGACCCCGCCGCCAAGGCGACGCATGGGCCATCTTGCGGCCGAAACTTGCAGACACGCGGCACAGGCCGGTGGCAGCCGGCTTGCGCTTCATCGGTAGCGGATCTTGTCCGATCCTGCTGCCACCCTGCCTCTCGGCGGCACGGCCGACGGTTCAGGGCATGTCCCCCAGGCGCGACGGTGAATCGCAGGGAACAAGCTAGCAAGAACCCCGCCCGGCCAGCAACCGATCTTCGCGCTTGACAGTCACTTTGCCTGATCGAATCTCGCAACGTGACGGCAAGATGACGCCCTTGCGGAAATTGCTGTAAAACCGGGAAAAAACCACGGTTTCCTTATGCGGAAGGGCGCGCCTGGATAGAGCGCGCCCCTGGCGTATTCCACCGATAGTTGCGAAAATGCCGCAGCGGCTCAGGCGGTGCCCAGGGCCTTAACGCGGGCCGCGAGGCGCGACATCTTGCGCGCGGCGGTATTCTTGTGGATGACGCCCTTGGTCACGCCGCGCATCAGTTCGGGCTGGGCGTTCTTCAGCGCCTCGCGGGCGATTTCGGCATTGCCGCCGGCGATGGCTTCCTCGACCTTGCGCAGGAAGGTGCGGATGCGCGAGCGGCGGGCCTTGTTGACGGCGGTGCGGCGCTCGATCTGGCGGGCGCGTTTCTTCGACTGGGGCGTATTGGCCATGGGTGCGGTCCTATCTGTTCTTCATGTCTCGGTCGCGCAAAGCCCATGGCGCCGTCCGCGAAAACGGACGGTCATGATTCTTGCCTTAAGCGGGCCCACGCGCATGTAGCCCGGCCCTATACAGCGGACCGGCCTTGATGCCAAGCGCCAAATCAGCGGTCGCGGAACTGCGGCTCGCGCTTTTCCAAAAAGGCGGCCATGCCCTCCTTCTGGTCCTCGGTCGCGAACAGCGCCTGGAAGCTGCGGCGCTCGAACAGGATGCCCTCGCGCAGCGTGGTCTCATAGGCGCGGTTCACCGCCTCCTTGGCGGCCATGACGGCGATCTGGCCCTTCTCGGCGATCTTGCGGGCCGCGGCCAGCGCCTCGGGGATCAGCTTCGCGGCCGGCACGACGCGGCTGACCAGCCCGGAACGCTCGGCCTCGGCCGCATCCATGAACCGGCCGGTCAAATGCATCTCCATCGCCTTGGACTTGCCGACGAAACGGGTCAGCCGCTGGGTGCCGCCGATGCCGGCGATGACGCCCAGGTTGATCTCCGGCTGGCCGAACTTGGCATTGTCTGCGCAGAGGATGAAGTCGCAGGCCATGGCCAGTTCGCACCCGCCCCCCAGCGCATAGCCCGACACGGCGGCGATGATCGGCTTGCGCGTGGCGGTGATGCGGTCGATCTCGGCGCCGAACAGGTCGTCGGTATAGACGTCGACAAAGCTCTTGCCGGCCATTTCCTTGATGTCGGCCCCGGCGGCAAAGGCTTTCTCGCTGCCGGTCAGGACGATGCAGCGCACCTTCTCGTTCCGGTCTGCCTCGGCCAGCGCATCGCCCAACTCGCCCAGAAGCTGCGCGTTCAGGGCATTCAGCGCCTCGGGCCGGTTCAGCCGGATCAGCGCCACATAATCGTCGATCTCGACGGTGAGGGTCTGGTAAGCCATCGACTCTTCGCCTTTCGCAAGCAAGTTGACCGCGACTCGTAACAAAAGCGCGAGGCCAAGGCCAGTGCCGCTTCTTTCTTGCCCAAATATCCCCGCCGGAGGCAGCGGCCGAAGGCCGCTTCACTGCTGGCAGAGCGGGCAGAAAAAGCTCGACCGGCCCGATTGCACGATGCGCTGCACCACGCCGGCGCAGCCCGGTGCCGGGCAGGGGGCGCCCTCGCGGCCATAGACGCGGAAGGAATGCTGGAAATAGCCCAGCTCGCCCGTCGCCTGCCGGTGGTCGCGCAAGGATGACCCCCCGGCGGCGATCGCCTCCTCCAGCACGGCGCGGATATGGCCCACCAGCGCCGCCGTCTCGGGTGCCGAGACCGTCCCGGCCAGGCGGCGCGGGTCGATGCCGGCGCGATAGAGCGCCTCGGAGACGTAGATATTGCCCAGCCCGGCCACGATCCGCTGATCGAGCAGCGCCGCCTTGATGGGCATGCGCCGCCCGGCCAGGGCGGCCGCCAGCGCCTCGGGGGTAAAGGCGTCCGACAGCGGCTCGGGCCCCAGATGCGCCAGCAGCGGATGGGTCGCGCCCGGCGCCACCAGGTCGACCATGCCGAATCGCCGCGCGTCGTTGAAGGTGATGCGGGTGCCCCGGTCGGTCCAGAAGACCACATGGTCGTGGCGCGGCAGGATGGCCGGGTCGCGGTGAAACGCGCCCTGTGATTCGTCCTCGATCAGCATCCGGCCCGACATGCCCAGGTGCAAAAGCAGACTGCCGCGATGCTCCAGCTCGGCCAGGATGTATTTCGAGCGCCGCCGCAAGGCGACGACCCGCGCGCCGGTCAGCACCTGCACCAGGTCGGGCGGCAGCGGCCAGCGCAGGTCGGGACGGCGGGCTTCGGCGCGGGCGATCACGCGGCCTTCAAGATGCGGCTCAAGGCCGCGCCGGACGGTTTCGACCTCTGGCAGTTCTGGCATTTTCTTCCCGTTCGTCGCATGGTGCCGCCGCGGCCTTGCTATGGCGCGCGGCGCGCTTTCGGACTATCTGGGCGCGAAACGACGGATGGACAAGCGACATGACCCCTGACGAGCCAAAGGAAACCCATTTCGGCTTTCGCACCGTGGCCGAGACGGACAAGGCCGGGCTGGTCCATGGCGTCTTCTCGCGCGTGGCCTCGCGCTATGACGTGATGAACGACCTGATGAGCGGCGGTATCCACCGCCTCTGGAAGACCGCGATGATGGACTGGCTGGCGCCGCGCGACGGCCAGCATCTGCTGGACGTGGCGGGCGGCACCGGCGACATCGCCTTTCGCTTTCTGGAGCGCGCGCCGGGCGCCCGCGTCACCGTCTGCGACATGACCGAGTCGATGCTGGTCGAGGGCCGCAAGCGCGCCGAGGCCGACAAGCTGGCCGGGCATCTCGCCTGGGTCACGGGCGATGCGATGCAACTGCCCTTTGCCGACAACAGCTTCGACCGCTACACGATCAGCTTCGGTATCCGCAACGTTACCCGCATCCCCGATGCCCTGGCCGAAGCGCGGCGCGTGCTGCGTCCCGGCGGCCGGCTGATGGTGCTGGAGTTCAGCCAGATGCCGGTGCCGATGCTGCAATGGCTCTATGACCGCTACAGCTTCAACGTGATCCCGGTGATGGGCCAGATCGTCGCCAACGACCGCGACAGCTACCAGTACCTGGTCGAATCGATCCGCAAGTTCCCCGACCAGGAAACCTTTGCCGCGATGATCCGCGAGGCGGGCTTCGGCCGCGTGCAATGGCGCAACCTGTCCATGGGCATCGCGGCGCTGCATTCGGGCTGGAAGCTGTAACGATGCGCGGCCCCCACAACATCTGGCGCCTGATCCGCACCGGCGCCACCTTCGAGCGCACGGGCGCAATGAAGGTCGCGCTGGACGCGGCGAACGCGCCCGCGGGCATCCGCGTCGCCGCCCGCATCCTGGGCTGGCCCTTCGCCTGGCTCGGCTACAAGGGCGACCCGGCGCTGCCGCCCGTCACCCGCGCCATCACCGCGCTGGGGCCGGCTTACGTGAAATTCGGCCAGATCCTGTCGACCCGGCCCGATGTGGTGGGGGTGGAACTGGCCGACCAGCTTTCCATGCTCCAGGACCGGCTGGCACCCTTTGCGCAAGACCAGGCCCGCCGTACCGTCGCCGCCGAGCTGGGCCGGCCGGTCGAGACGCTGTTCAGCGAGTTTTCCGAACCGGTGGCGGCGGCCTCGATCGCGCAGGTGCACCGCGCGCGGCGCATCGACAACGGCCGCGAGGTCGCGGTCAAGGTGCTGCGCCCCGGCATCGAAGCCGCTTTCCGCCGCGACATCGACGCCTTCCATTTCGCCGCCGGCATGATCGAGCGGCTGTCGCCATCGACCCGCCGGCTGAGGCCGCGCGACGTGGTCGCCCATTTCGAATCGGTGGTGACCGGAGAGCTGGATTTGCGGCTGGAAGCCGCCTCGGCCTCGGAATTTGCCGAGAACACCGCGGGCGACGAGGGGATGGCGGTGCCCGCCCCCTATTGGCACCTCAGCGCCCGGCGCGTGCTGACGACCGACTGGGCCGAGGGCGTGCCGATGGGCGATGTCGCGGCGCTGCGGGCGGCCGGACATGACCTGCCGACGCTTGGCGCGCGGGTGTTGCAGCTTTTCCTGCGCCATGCGCTGCGCGACGGCTATTTCCACGCCGACATGCACCAGGGCAACCTGAAGGTGGCCAGGAACGGCGACATCATCGTCTATGACTTTGGCATCATGGGCGAGATCGACGAATATACCCGCCGCGTCTATGCCGAGATCCTGATGGGCTTCATCCGCCGCGACTACGAGCGCGTCGCGCGGGTGCATTTCGAGGCGGGCTACGTGCCGCGCGACCGTGACATCAAGGAATTCGCCCGCGCCCTGCGCGCCGTGGGCGAGCCGATCTTCGGTGCCGATGCCAGCCGCATCTCGATGGCGAACCTGCTGGCCTATCTGTTCGAAGTGACCGAACGCTTCGGCATGGCGACCCGGACCGAGCTGATCCTGCTGCAGCGCACCATGGTCGTGGTCGAGGGCGTGGCACGCTCGCTCGATCCGCAGATCAACATGTGGGAGGTCGCCAAGCCGGTGGTGGAAAGCTATATCCGCGACAATCTGGGGCCCCATGCGGCGGTGCGCGACCTGACGCGGGCGGCGCAGGTGCTGGGCCGCTTTGCGCCGCTTCTGCCGGAATACCTGGAGCGCCGCATGCCCGAGCTGCTGCGCGAACCGCCGCCGCCGCCCGAGCCGCGCCGGCGTCCGGGCCTTGCCGCGGGCATGGCGCTGGGCGCCGTCGTCGCACTGGCAGGCGCGGCCTTCGGCGCATGGCTGGGGTAAGAGCCCTCCTGCCACCGCCGGGGCTTGAGCGTGCCCCGGCTTTCGCCTAACGCTGTCCCATGCGGATTCTCTATCTTGGCGATGTGATGGGCCGCGCCGGCCGGCGCGCGATTGCGGAAGGGCTCGGCCCTCTCAAGGAACGGCTGGGCGTCGATTTCACCGTGGTGAACGGCGAAAACGCCTCGGGCGGCATGGGGCTGACCGGCGGCCATGCCAAGCTGATCCTGGAAGCCGGCGCCGATTGCATCACCCTGGGCGACCATGCCTTCGACCAGAAGGAAATGCTGTCCTTCATCGAGACCGAGCCGCGCATTATCCGGCCGCTGAACTATTCCAAGGTCGCGCCCGGCCATGGCGCGCGGGTCTTCGAGGCGACGCGCGGCCGTAAGGTGCTGGTCGCGCAGGTGCTGGGCCAGGTCTTCATGAAGCGGCCCTTCGACGATCCCTTCTCGGCCATCGACGCGGTTTTGCGCGCGCATCCGCTGGGCGGGCTGGTGCAGGCGTCGGTCGTGGACATCCATGCCGAGGCCACCAGCGAAAAGATGGCCATGGGCCATTGGTGCGACGGCCGCGCCAGCCTGGTCGTGGGCACCCATACCCATGTGCCGACCGCCGACACGATGATCCTGAACCGCGGCACCGCATACCAGACCGATGCCGGCATGTGCGGCGACTACGACAGCGTGATCGGCATGGAAAAGGCCGAACCGCTGCGCCGCTTCCTGACCGGCATGGCCTCGGAACGCTTCACCCCGGCCGAGGGCGAGGCGACGCTGTCGGGCGTGCTGGTCACCACCGAGGACCGCACGGGCAAGGCGGTCGCGGTGCAGCCGCTGCGCCAGGGCGGCAGGCTGGGCGCCACGCAGCTTCCCGCCTGATGGGCGCGCGCGCCCCGCGCTTTTGCTTGCGGCGGCGGGGAAAATAATTCTATTACCCATCGAAAGGGCCGTGATTTAACGGCGCACGGGACAGGATTGCATGCTGGGCTTTGAACTGACCGGAACCAATGCGGCGGTGGCGATGCTGATCATCGTGACCATCATGTTCATCGAGTTCGTCCGTGAAAAGCACCCGCCCGAAGTCGTCGCCATCGGCACTGCCGCGGTGATGATGCTTCTGGGCCTCTTGCCGATCAAGGATGCGGCCGGGGTACTGTCGAACGCCGCGCCCTGGACCATCGCCTTCATGTTCCTGATCATGGGCGGGCTTCTGCGCACCGGTGCCTTGGAGATGATGTCGCGCCTCGTCACCCTGCGCGCGACCAGCCATCCGCGTTTCACCATCGGTGCCCTGTTCCTGTTCGTGATCCTGGCCTCGGCAATCATGAACAATACGCCGGTGGTGGCGGTGATGATCCCGATCTTCATCCAGCTGGCGCTGCGGCTGGGGTTCTCGCCTTCCAAGCTCTTGATGCCGCTGAGCTATTTCACCATCCTGGGCGGCATGATGACGCTGATCGGCACCTCGACCAACCTGCTGGTCGACGGCGTGGCGCGCGAGCAGGGCATGGTGCCCTTTACCATCTTCGAGATCGCGCCTGTCGGCATCGCCATCACGCTGGCCGGCATCGTCTATTTCGCGCTTCTGGGCAAGCACCTGCTGCCCAACCGCACCTCGCTGGCCGGCTTCCTGGGTACCCGGCGCGAGATGAAATATTTCACCGAGGTCGCCATCCCCGAGGATTCCAGCCTGGCCGGCCAGCCGGTGCTGACGGCGCCGATCTTCAAGCGCGAGGCAGTGCGGGTGATCGACGTGCTGCGCGGTGATGCCTCATTGCGCCGCAACCTGGCGGAGGTGGTGCTGGAACCGGGCGACCGCGTGGTGCTGCGCTCGGAAATGGCCGATCTGCTGGAGATGCAGGCCAACAAGAATTTCCAGATGGTCGACAAGCTCAGCTCGGTCGCCACCGACACGGTCGAGGTGCTGATCTCGCCCGGCGCGCGGCTGGTCGGGCGGCGGCTGGGCGACATGCGCCTGCGGCGGCGCTATGGCGTCTACGTGCTGGCCGCACATCGCCGCAGCCAGAACATCGGCCGCCAGCTCGACGACCTGGTGGTGCAGGTCGGCGACACGCTGCTGCTGGAAGGCGCGCCCGAGGATATCGCCCGGCTGGCCGCCGACATGGAACTGGTCGATGTCTCGCGCCCCTCGGCCCGGCCGTTTCGCCGCTCCAAGGCGCCGATCGCGATCCTGTGCCTGCTGTCGGTGGTCACGCTGGCGGCACTGGACGTGGCGCCGATCATGGCGCTGGCCTTCATGGCGGCGGCGATCATCCTGATCACCCGCTGCGTGGATGCCGAAGAGGCCTTCTCCTTTGTCGATGCCCGGCTCCTGGCGATGATCTTCGCCATGCTGGCGGTGGGCGAGGCGCTGGAGCATACCGGGACCGTCGACCTGGTGGTGGAGGCGGTGGCGCCCTATCTTGCCGGCCTGCCGCCCTTTGCCACGCTGATCGCGGTCTATTTCCTCGGCCTCGTCATGACCGAGGTGCTGTCGAACAATGCCGTCGCAGTGCTGTTGACGCCGATGGCCATCGCCCTGGCAAAATCGCTGGGCCACGATCCGCGCGCCTATGTCGTGGCGGTGATGTTCGCGGCCACGGTGGCCTTCGCCACCCCCATCGGCTATCAGACGCATCTGATGGTCTATGGCCCCGGCGGCTACAGGTTCAGCGATTTCGTCAAGGTCGGGGTGCCTCTGGACATCATCTGCGGCATCGTCGCCTGCCTGACGATTCCGCTGTTCTGGCCGCTTTGAAATATCCGGATCCGGCTGGACCTGTGTCGCCGCCGCAGGGGTATTTGCAAAACGGAACGCATGAGGCCCCGCGCCAGTTTATTTCCGTCATGCAAATACCCCGCCGGCCTCGTCACAGGCGGCGCGCGCGCCGGCTATGCGGCAGAGTTCAACCTGCCGCGAACCCTTCGCGGACGGAGGCCTCGGCCTTGGCGGCCAGCGTCTTGCGGGTTTCTTCCGCCACCGGGATCGGCGCGTGCAGCCGCACTGTCACCGAGCCTTGCGGATATTGCGCCAGCACCGCCAGAAGATGCGGCCCCAGGTCCATGTCGCCCCACCAGCCGTAGAAGCGCGGGTCGCGGCCCTTGGGCGCGCGATAGGCGGCGCTCATCGGCTGGATCGCCAGCCCCTCGGGCAGGGCCGGGTCGAGGAAGCCCTGGAACAGCGTGGGCTTGAAGGGCAGCACGCGGCGTCCGTCGCTGCTGGTGCCCTCGGGGAAAAACAGCAGGCGGTGGCCGGCGCGGGTGCGGGCGGCGAATTCCTCGGCCTGGGCGCGGGCGAGCCGGGGGTCGCGGGCGACGAAATGCGTGTCGGTGACGCGGGTCAGGATATTGATGCCCGGCCAGCCCGCCACCTCGGATTTCGAGACGAAGAACACCGGCATCGCCGCATTCAGCACGAAGATGTCGAGCCAGCTGGAATGATTCGCCACCACCGCGCCGGGGCCGCGCATCGGCCGGCCGACGCAGCGCCAGCGCAGGCCCATGATCCACAGGCAGATGCGGCAGACGCCCTGCACCCAGGGGCCGGTCAGGGGCCGGCGCGGGCCGGTGAACAGCCGCTCGGCCAGGCGCAGCGGCAGGATCAGCAGCACGCCGAGCGCCAGCACCAGCACGATGCCGCCGCCGCGCAGCAGCACCAGCAGCCAGCCGAGCGCGCCGGGACGCGGAATGGCCGGCGGCGCGATCTCGTCCCGCCAGGTGGCGCGGTTGCCCTGGCTCATTGCCCCTGCCGGGCCTCGTAGAACTTGCGATGCTTGGCCGACATGGCCTGGGTATCGACCATCAGGAAGACATCGGTGGTGTTGAAGGCGCGGTCCAGCCAGGCGCCCTCGCCGACCATGCCGCCCAGCCGCAGATAGGCCTTGATCAGCGCCGGCATGCCAGCCATGGCGGCGCGGCGGTCCAGCTCTTGGGGCGTGATCAGATCCATGCGACGATAGCCGTCGGGCCGGGCGCGGGGCCGGATCGCCTCGGGCGCCAGGTGGTGATGGTGCAGCCAGCTGAGCGGCTGGGCCAGCGCCTCCACATCCGTGCCGTGGAACGAGGCGACGCCGAACAGGATCTCGATCCCGCGCGCCAGCACGTAATCGGCCAGCGCATTCCACATCAGGAACATGCCCGAGCCGCCGCGATAGGCCGGATCGACGCAGGACCGGCCCAGTTCCAGCAGCGACCGCCCCGAGGCGCGCAGCGGCGCCAGGTCGTATTCGCTGTCGCAATAGAAGCGGCCGAAGGCCTCGGCCCGGTCGCCCGGCAACAGGCGATAGACGCCGACCACATGGTCCAATGCCTCGCGCGAGCGGCGGTGGTCTACCAGCACCAGGTGATCCACCACCGGGTCGAACTCATCCCGCTCGAAGCGGTTCACGTGATCGACCAGCGGGCCGTCGCCGCCCAGTTCCTCGACGAAGACGCGATAGCGCAGGCGCTGCGCGGCCAGAAGGTCGGCCTCGTCTGTGGCCAGGCCTGTGGTGAAATAGGACGTCTCTGGCGTCATCTCTGCGGCCTGGAACCCTGCCTGGTTGCGTCTGGTTCCGTGTCTAGGCGGGTGCGGTGAACATTGCAACTGCCGCACCGCCCGGCAACTCAGGGGCGATTGACAGCCGGAAAAGTTCAATTACTCTGCACTGACCCTTGCAGAGAGCCCGGCTGCGAGCAGTTGCGGCCGGCAACACAGTTTTAATGATGGCCGCATATGCGGGAGATCGCGATTGGATCAGTATGATGCAAAAGCAATTTGCGATTCAAGGAAGTATAGAAAGCAGGGTATAACGAATGACTGAAGCGCCGGCAAAGATCGACCGTGGGTTCGCCGAGGTGAGGAATAGCGACGGCTCGATGAGCGTCTCTTATAAGACCGACGGAATGGGCTGGATCGCAAGGATTGTCCTTGTTCTGCCGTTTTGGCTTGTCATCTCTCTCTTGTTTGTGACGGCAGGCGGGACTGAAAACGTCGTCCTGTTCTACCCCATAACTTTCGGCTTGACGCTTCTCGCAATATATCTGTTTACTTTTGGAAAGACCAAGGAATTCAAAATATACCCCAACGGGTTCTCTGTTGATGGCCGGCGCTACGAATTTGGAGGGGTCAAGGGGATCTTTCTCGACAATCCGGCTGACAAATCCGGTCCTGTGACATCCAAACCCATTGGTTTCATCGACGGGGGAAGCGGTGTCTTGGAGACTATGGCCGCCATGCTGCGGTCTCGTCGGCAGCTTTGGTCGGCTCTGTCACCGGGCTGCAAGGTGCGGCATATGAGGGTAATATTGCCAGGCGGTTCAGGGTTGGATTTAGGTGTGGCGCCAAGAATGCTTGTCTCGTCAGGAATGTAAGGCTCGGCGTTGCTGAATCCATTTTCGACTATCTGACCAAGAAGAACTGATATCCAGCCTCGGCAACCCTAGCCTCAGGAGGTTGTCGATTGGGACGATAGCGGCGGAAGGAGAATAAGAATGATATGCCTGCCATCCACCACCTGCTTGCCCGCATGGGTGAAATTCACGGTGATGCGGTCGCCGACGCGCGATTGCACCTGGCCGGTGCCCCATTCGGGTGCGCCGGGGTGGCGCACGATCATGCCGGGTTCCAGGATTTCATTCATCTTAGGCCCCTTCCTGAAGCATCATGCAGGCTAGCCTTCCATGGACGATCTGACAATCCATTGCCCGCTCGGCACTCCCGACGTCCTGCCGCCCGAGCGGCTTGCCGCGCTGGTCGGTTCGCGGCTGTGCCATGACATCGTCTCGCCCCTGGGGGCGATCGGCAACGGGCTGGAGCTGCTGCAGCTTTCGGGCGCCTGGCCAGGCATCGACGACAGCCCCGAGATGCAGTTGATCGCCGAAAGCGTCGAGGCGGCGCGGGCGCGGATACGCTGGTTCCGCGTGGCCTTCGGCCATGCTGCGCCGGACCAGCGCCTTGGCCTGGCCGAACTGGCCGCGCTGCTGGCCGAGGTCGAAAGGGGCGGGCGCATCCGCCTGCGGCTGGAGGCCGAGGGCGATCTGCCGCGCATCGAG
Source organism: Paracoccus sp. P2 (assembly GCF_046335115.1). NCBI lineage: Bacteria > Pseudomonadati > Pseudomonadota > Alphaproteobacteria > Rhodobacterales > Paracoccaceae > Paracoccus > Paracoccus sp. P2. The sequence continues at coordinate 40,687 of NZ_JBGOSN010000012.1, forward strand.
GCGCGCCTGATCCTGCTGGCGCTGATGTGCCTTGAGACGGCGATGCCCTGGGGCGGCAGCGTGCTGGTCTGCCGCGGTGCCCAGGGCTGGCGGCTGGTCGCCGAAAGCAGCCGCATCAGGCCGGATCCGGCGCTGTGGTCCTGGCTCGGCCCCGATCGGCACCGGGCGCGGCCCGAACCGGGCGCCTCCGAGGTGCATTTCCCGCTGCTGGCCGGTTTCGCCTGCGCCGCCAATCGCCCGCTGGCCTGGGAACTGGACGAGAGCGGCGGCGAGATCTCGTTCTGAGGCCCGGATCCCACCGGGTTTCAGTGCCCGGCTTGTGTTGGCGTCAGGTCCGGATGGTGCCGTCGCCGGTGACCAGATACTTGAAGCTGGTCAGCTGCTCGGCGCCCACCGGCCCGCGCGCATGCATCTTGCCGGTGGCGATGCCGATCTCGGCGCCCATCCCGAATTCGCCGCCATCGGCGAATTGCGTCGAGGCGTTCTGCATCAGGATGGCGCTGTCGAGCCCGTTGAAAAAACGCTCGGCGGTGGCGTCGTTCTCGGTCAGGATCGATTCGGTATGGCCCGAGCCATAGCGACGGATATGGGCGATCGCCTCCTCGACGCCGTCGACCAGCTTTACCGCGATGATCTTGTCCAGGAACTCCTGCCCGAAATCCGAGGGCTCGGCCGGCACGGTGCCCGGCACCTTGGCAAGCTCGCCTTCGGCACGGACCTCGACGCCCGCGTCCAGCAGATCCTGCACCAGCACGGGACCGTGCCTGGTGTAGAACTGCCAGTCGATCAGCAGGCATTCGGCGGCGCCGCAAATGCCGGTGCGCCGGGTCTTGGCGTTCAGCACCACGCGGCGCGCCTTGTCCAGGTCGGCGTCGCGGTCGGCATAGACATGGCAGATGCCCTCCAGATGGGCAAAGACCGGCACGCGGGCTTCCTTCTGCACCAGCCCGACCAGGCCCTTGCCGCCGCGGGGCACGATCACGTCGATGAATGCCTGCGCGCGCAGCATGGCGGCGACGGCCTCGCGGTCGCGGGTCGGCACCATCTGCACCGACGCCTCGGGTAGGCCGGCCTGCGTCAGGCCCGTCACCAGCGCCCGGTGGATCGCGGCCGAGCTGTTCAGGCTTTCCGAGCCGCCGCGCAGGATCACCGCATTGCCCGCCTTCAGCGCCAGCGCCGCGGCATCGGCGGTGACATTGGGGCGGCTTTCGTAGATCACGCCGATGACGCCCAGGGGGGTCGCGACGCGCCGGATATGCAGCCCGTTTGGCCGGTCCCATTCCGCCAGCACGCGGCCCACGGGGTCCGCTTGCGCCGCGACCGAGCGCAGCCCCTCGGCCATGGTGCGGATGCGCGCGGGATCGAGCTTCAGCCGGTCGAGCATGGCGGGGGAGAGGCCCTTCTCCTCGGCGTAATGCATGTCCTCGGCATTGGCGTCGAGGATGGCGTCCTCGGCCCTCAGGATCGCATCGGCGGCACCGATCAGGGCGGCATGCTTGCGCTCGGCCGAGGCCTCGGCCAGCAGGGCGGCGGCGGCGCGCGCCTTTGCGCCCAGATCCGCGATCAGCGCATCGGCATCGGAGGAGGTCAGGTCTTTCATGGCGGCATTCCCTTGCATGTGGCCTGAGATAGGCCCGGGCGCGCCGAAAAACCAGAGATTAAAGGGGGAAGGTGCAGGATTCTGTTGCCAGGCTCCTGCGGGCCCCGCCTTACGCTGCTAGGCGGAAGGGCTTGAGTTTCGGTTGCCCGAGCTGCTTACGCAGCCAGAGCCACCGGAGCACGGTTGTCGTTGGCAACTGTACATTTTGCACCGATGACGGTGGTAGCTCACCGAGACAAAGCAAACAGCTTTAGACGTTCGTCGATCCTGTTTCGGCCCCATGCGCCCCCAACGAGGGATGATGGTGGAGCCGCCGGGTACCGCCCCCGGGTCCGATCCGCTTATTACCTGCGCGTTTATGTCCATAGTCCGGGCGAACCCGGACAAGCCGAATATAGGCGCCGCCATTCTCGCGCGCAAGGAGGGGAACGCTGTTCCCCTCTTGTCCCGCTGCGCGGACCAATTCACCCCATGGGGTATTTGGAAAACGGAGAATAACGGGGCGCAACGCCCCGGCCTTCTTCGTTCCTGAAATACCCATGCGGCCGTGCCGTCGGCGGAAGGCCCCGCTTTCGGGGCGGGGCGCTGCAAGGGTCGGTCAGAAGCCGGCCTTGATCTTTTCGAATTCCTGCAGCTGCCTTTCGCGTTGCTGCGGGTCGTTCGGGGTCTGGGCCAGGATCGGGGCGTCCACGGGCGACAGCCCTTCCTGCACCGCCGGCTCGTCCTTGATCGTCTCCATGGCGACGGTCGAGGTATGGCCGTAGCCGATCGTGTCCAGCAGGCCCTTGGCCGCCTCGGGGGCGAGCCAGGCGTTGATGAAGTCGTAGGCCTTGTCCTCGTTGCCCGGCCCGCTCTTCAAATTGATGAAGCCGCAGAAGAAGGTCGAACTGCCTTCCTTGGCCGCGCGCTGGAAGCCGACCGGGAAGCCGTCGTTTTCCAGCAGCACCACGCCGTCGTTCCAGGACCAGGCCACGTCCACCGCGCCCGAAGCCATCAGCTGCGCCTGTTCGGCCGGGTCGGCCCAATAGGCGGCGACGTTCTGATGCGCCTGGCGCAGCCAGTCGGCGGCGGCCGCGAACTGCTCGTCGGTCACTTCGGTCCAGTCGGTGGTGCCGGTGGCCAGATAGGCCAGCGCCCAGACATCGTCGGCCGAATCGGGCAGCGAGGTGCGGCCCTGGTATTTCGGGTCGATGAAGATGTTCAGGCTGGCCACGTCCTCGGCCGGCACGGTCTCGGTATTATAGGCCACCGCGGTCGCGCCCCAGTCGGTCGGGATGTACCAGACACCCTCGTCGTCCTTGAAGATTTCCGAATCGAGGAATTTCGCATCGAGGCTTTCGAAGGCGGGGATCTTCGAGACGTCCCAGGGCTCGATCAGCCCGGCATCGCGGTATTTCGACACCATTTGCGAGCAGGGATGGGCGACATCGGCTTTGAAGCCCGAGGCGAGCTTTTGATAGGCCTCGTCATCGTCGCCGTAGAAGACGAAGGTCGGGCCGGTGCCATGCTTGTCGATATAGCCCTGGAAGATCACCGGCTCCTCGAACCCGGCCCAGTCGAAGACCGTCAGTTCGGGATCGGCGGCCCAGGCGGCCGTCAGGCTGGTGCTGGCAAGCGCGAGCGCCAGGGCGGGGAAGCGGAAAAGTTTCATGTCGGAGCTTTCCTTGAAGGCAGTCTGGCCTGACGCTAGCCGTCCCGCCGCGACCTCGCAAGCGCGGCGGTGCTACCAGCGCCCCGAGGCGCCGCCGCCCCGCGACGAGCCGCCGCCGAAGCCCGAGTTGCCGCCCGCGGCCCTGTTGGTCCGGCTGCGCAGCACGGCGCCGTTCGGGTCGTACCAGACCGTTTGCCGGCGCAGGCGCTGGCGGGATTCGGACCAGTCGCAGGCCGGGCAGCGCCGCGTGACATCGTCATGCGAGACCATGTGGCCGCCCTCGGGCAGCGGGGTTTGCAGGGGCGCGACCTGCGTTTCCAGGCCGCGGTGCCCGCATCGCGGGCAGCGGTTGCGTTGCCAGAGCTGCCGGGCGATGGCGCCGAGGATCAGGAGCCAGGCGCCGCCGAAGGCAAGGGGGACGATACGGTCCATCAGCTCACGTTCGCGCGTCCCGAGCGGCTGACCCGTCGCGACGGGGCGGGCGATCAGCGTGATCACCGCCAGCGTGCCGTCGCGGATGCCCTGCGACATCCGGCCGTCGCGAAAGGCGGGCAGCATGGTGTTGCGCATGATCTCCTGCGCCAGGATGTCGGCGTCGTTTTCATAGCCGCGGCCGAGTTCGATCCGCGCCTCGCGGTTCTCGGCCAGCACCAGGACCATGAAGCCGTCGCTGCGCGCACCGTCGCCCACGCCCCAATGGTTGAAGAGCCGGGTGGCGAAGGGCTCCAGCCCGTCGGACCCGCCGTGGCGCGCCCGGTCGGTCAGGGTGACGACCGTGCCCTGGATACCGGCATCCTTGCGCAGCCCAGCCAGGGCCCTGTCGAGGGCCTGGGCATCCTGGGGCGCGAGCAGCCCGGCGAAATCGTTGACATGCAGGTCCTGCCAGTCGGGCAGATCCTGTGCCTGTGCCTGTGCCTGTGCCTGTGCCTGTGCCTGGACCGGGGCGAGGACCGCCAGCCAAATCAGCGCGCACAGCCATGCCGCCTTGCGGGCGATCGCGTTGGCCGGGGTGGTCCTGAACGGCCGATCCATCGTTGCCCCCTGCCTTGCCCGCTATCCCGGCAGGATCTCGGGGCCGCCGGTGATCTGCGGGTCGGGCTGGCCGATTACCTCGTCGTCGCGGCCGGCGAAATCGACCGCGCGCAGGATGGCCTGGATCGCCGCGATGCGGGCGCGGCGCTTGTCGTCGGCGCGGATCACCGTCCAGGGTGCGATGCCGGAATGGCTGCGCAGCAGCGTGTCCCGGATCGCGGCGCCGTAATCGTCCCATTTCGCCAGCCCCTCGACGTCGATGGGGCTGAGCTTCCATTGCTTCAGCGGATCCTGCTCGCGGTCGAGGAACCGCTTGAGCTGCTCGGCCCGGCTGACCTCCAGCCACAGCTTGACCAGGATCACCCCGTCATCGACCAGCATGGTCTCGAACAGCGGCAGTTGGCGAAAGAAGGTCTCGCGCTGTGCATCCGTGCAGAAGCCGAAGACCTTTTCGACCACGCCGCGGTTGTACCAGCTGCGGTCGAAGAGCGCGATCTCGCCCCTGGCGGGCAGCCAGTCGACATAGCGCTGGAAATACCATTCCCCGGCCTCACGCTCGCTGGGCTTGGGCAGGGCGACGATATAGGCCGAGCGCGGGTTGAGGTTCTCGCGCACCCGCTCGATGGTGCCGCCCTTGCCGGCGGCGTCGCGGCCCTCGAACAGCACCACCATGCGCTTGCCGGTATGGATCACGTCGCGCATCAGCCGCACCAGCTGCAATTGCAGCCCGGCCATCCGCTCGTCGTAATCCTTGCCCTTCATCTCCTCGGCATAAGGATAGGAGGGATCGGGGATGCGCTTGCCGTCCGCCGCCGCCACGGTCTTGCGCAGCGCCTCGGGCGCGTCCTGTTCCAGGTAGCGGGTGATTGCGCCGACAAAGGGCAGGTCGGGCAGAGATCCCCGCTTGCCGGTCCCGTCCTTGGCGCCATTGCTGGCCATGCTTAAGCCTCGCCGATGCGGTTCAGGTCGAAATGGGTGGTCTGGTAGATCTCGTTGATCCAGTTACCATAGAGCAGATGCGCATGGCTGCGCCAGCGGTTCGTCGGCGCGCGCGACGGGTCGTCGTCCGGGTAGTAGTTCACCGGCACCTCGATCGGCTTGCCCGAGGCGGCGTCGCGGTCGTATTCGTCCTTCAGCGTCGTGCTGTCATATTCGAAATGGTTGAAGACATAGAGCGCGCGATGGCAGGGGTCTTGCAGCAGGCAGGGCCCGACCTGGTCCGAGGCGATCAGCGTCGTCAGCGCCGGGATGGCGTCCACCTCGTCCTGGCGCACCTCGGTCCAGCGGCTGACGGGAACCAGCACGTCGTCGGAAAAGCCGCGCAGATAGGGGCTGGAGGGCGCCAGGTTGCGGTGGCGGAAGCAGCCGAAGGCCTTGCGGTCCAGCATGTGCTTTTCCAGGCGGTGGAAATGCCAGGCCATCGCCATGCCGCCCCAGCAGACGCCGAAGGTCGAATGCACATGGCTTTGCGTCCAGTCGAAGACGCGGGTCAGTTCGTCCCAATAGGTCACGGCCTCGAAGGGCAGGTGCTCGATGGGCGCGCCGGTGATGATGAGCCCGTCGAACTTCTCGCCCGTCTCCTCGACCTCGCAGAAGCGGCGATAGAAGGATTGCAGGTGATCGGCCGCGGTGTTGCGGCTTTCGTGGTCGGACATGCGGATCAGCTGAAAGTCGATCTGCAGGGGCGTGGCGCCGATCAGCCGGGCGAACTGGTTCTCGGTCTGGATCTTCTTGGGCATCAGGTTCAAAAGCCCGATGCGCAAGGGCCTGATGTCCTGCGTCGCCGCCCGGCCCGGCGACATGACCATGACGCCTTCGTTCGACAGGATGTCATAGGCCGGCAGGTCATTGGGCAGGGTGATGGGCATCATGCGTCCTTTCTGTCGATCGTTCCGGCAAGGGCGGCGCCGGCGGGCCGTCGGTCTATGGCATGGCCGATCAGCGCGATCAGGTCTTGCGGGCCTGTCACCCGTGCCACCTCCTCGGCCAGCAGCGTCACGCCGCGCCGGGCCATCGCCTCGTAGCGCGGCTGGCGATGGGCCAGCGCGCGGGCATAGGTCCAGCGGATGAAATCGTCGGGATTCACCTGATCCTCGCGCAGGCCCTTGTCGACCCGGTAGTCGGTCCAGGCCCGGTCCAGGAAATCCGGCTGGTAATACATCGGCTTCGGCGCGCGGTCGAAGCGGCGCACCAGTTCCTCGGTATGCGCGTCCGAGCCCTTGATCCAGACCAGCAGCAATTCGCGCTCCAGCGCGTCCAGCACCGGGTCGGTCTTGGCAAAGGGGTCCACCACCTCGCAGACCGAGCCGCCGGAATCGCAGACGAAATTGCCCAGGTTGTAGATCTCCTGCGCGCGGCGGATGAAATGCCCGGTATCCAGCAGCGCCGCGATCTCGGCCATCCGGTGCTGGTCCTGGCGGCGCATATATTCGTCAAATTCCAGCCCGCCGCGGGTGACGCTGCCGGGCTTGCCCAGATAGGTGGACAGCGGCGCCAGGTTCTCGAAGGTGATGTTGCTGGCGATATAGACCGAATCCGACAGCAAGAGTTCGCGCAGGAAGGGCACCTTCATCGCCTCGCGCTTGAAGTTGTCGGCGATCAGCTCGCCCATGTAGCGGGTGCCGATGCGGTAATCGACCGAATAGTGGAACCATTCCCCCGAGCCGCGCAGCATCGAGGCCAGGAAGGTCTTGCCCAGCCCGGACATGCCGAAGAACAGCACGCGCTTGCGGGGTGCGGCCAGCCATTCGGCCTTGGTCTGGTAAAGCATGGGCGATCCTTTTGCGAGGCTTGGCGATAGTTAGTCCCGCGCAGGGCCAAGGAAAAGGGGTGGCTGTTCCCGCCGATCGGCCCGCCGCCCGGAAAAGCGATTGGCCCGGTCTTGCATCCCGGCCCCGAGCCCCTATCTGGGGCGGGCGGACCGGGCCCCTCTGACGACGCCAGTCGTGATGTCGGACCGCATTGAGCCTTGCTCGGTGCCAGCCCGGAACCCTTTCCCTTCCAAGGCTTCGCACCGGCTTTCGTTCAATGTGGAGCCTGGCATGGAACCTTTCTACCTGACCCTCTTTCTCGGTACGCCGATCTGGCTGTGGCTGGTCTTCGTCGGCCTCGTCGCGGCGTTGCTGGCCTTCGACCTCGGCGTGCTCAACCGCGGCGACAAGGAAATCGGCGTCGCCGAAAGCCTGAAGCTCTCGGGCTTCTACGTCACGCTGGGCGTGCTTTTCGGCGGCTTCGTCTGGTATCAGCTGGGCAGCAATGCCGCCGCCGAATACATGACCGCCTTCGTGGTGGAAAAGACGCTGGCGATGGACAATGTCTTTGTCATCGCGCTGATCTTCGCCACGCTGTCGATTCCGCGCCGCTACCAGCACCGGGTGCTGTTCTGGGGCATCCTGGGCGTGATCGTGCTGCGCGGCATCATGATCGGCGTCGGTGCGACGCTGGTCGCGCAATATGGCTGGATCCTCTATGTCTTTGCCGGCTTCCTGATCCTGACCGGCATCAAGATGCTGTTCATCGGCGACAAGGAGCATGACATGGGATCGAACCCGGTCCTGAAGTTCCTGCGTCGCCGGATGCGGCTGACCGACGAACTGCACGGCCATGCCTTTGTCGTGAAGAGGTCCGACCCCGCGACCGGCCGCATCCGCCGTTACGCCACGCCGCTGCTGTTGGCGCTGGTGATGATCGAGATCGCCGACGTGATCTTCGCGGTCGATTCGGTGCCGGCGGTCTTTGCCATCACCGCCGACCCCTATATCGTCTACACCTCGAACATCTTTGCCATCCTGGGCCTGCGCGCGCTGTTCTTCGCGCTGGCGGCGATCATCCACCGCTTCGAATATCTCAAGCAGGCATTGGCGGTGCTGCTGATCTTCATCGGCTCCAAGGTGTTCCTGGCCGACCTGATGGGGCTGGCGAAATTCCCGCCCGCCGTGTCGCTGGGCATCACCTTCGCCATCCTCGGCGCCGGCGTCGGCTGGTCGCTGTGGCGCACCCGCAAGGACGTGGCGCGCGCCTGAGCGCCGGATTTCCGCCGCCGCGCCCGGCCGCGCGGTTGCCGTCGGGTATTTGAAGAACGGAGAAGGCGGGGCGGCGGGGTGCGAAACCCGGCCGTCTTCCGCACGATGTGATCCGGGCTGCCACCACGTCACTCAATCCGCAGTAGCGCGCCACGGCCAATCGCGCTATGCTTCCGCCCAGACCCGGCAAACGGGCGATGCAAACGAGGCAGTGACGGCGGTAACCCATGACCGAGATGGTCTTTGGCACCACGCCCTTGCGGGCAGGTGACCCGATTCTTCCACGCTGGTGGCGCACGCTGGACCGATGGTCCCTGGCCTGCGTGCTGGGACTGTTCGCGGTCGGGCTGCTGCTGGGCCTGGCGGCCTCGGTGCCCCTGGCCGAAAAGAACGGCCTGCCGCAATTCTATTACGTCACCCGCCAGGCGGTCTTCGGCGCCATGGCGCTGGCGGCAATGCTGGTGATCTCGACCTTCTCGCCCAGGATGGTGCGGCGGATCGGCGTGCTGGGTTTTCTGGTCGCGCTGGTGGTGCTGATGGCGCTGCCCTTCATCGGCACCGATTTCGGCAAGGGCGCGGTGCGCTGGCTGCGCCTGCCCGGCGGCATGTCGGTGCAGCCTTCCGAGTTCCTGAAACCCTGCTTCGTCGCCATCTGCGCCTGGTTCATGGCCGCAAGCCAGGAGGTCGGCGGCCCGCCCGGCAAGTCCTTCTCCTTCGGGCTCGCGGTGGTCGTGGTGCTGCTTCTGGCCATGCAGCCCGATTTCGGCCAGGCCTCGCTGGTGCTGTTTTCCTGGTGCGTGATGTATTTCATCGCCGGCGCGCCGCTTTACCTTCTGGGCGGTGTGATGGGGCTGGCCTGTGTCGGCGGCGTCTTCGCCTATGGCGCATCCGAGCATTTCGCCCGCCGCATCAACGGTTTCCTTGCGGCCGAGGTCGATCCGCGCACCCAGCTGGGCTATGCCACCAACGCCATCCAGGAGGGCGGCTTCTTCGGCGTCGGCGTGGGCGAGGGCTCGGTCAAGTGGTCGCTGCCCGACGCCCATACCGATTTCATCATCGCCGTTGCGGCCGAGGAATACGGGCTGATCCTGGTGCTGATCATCATCGCGCTTTACGCCACCATCGTCATCCGCTCGCTTCTGCGGCTTCAAGGCGAGCGCGATCCCTTTGCCCGCATCGCCGGCACCGGGCTGGCCTGCGCCTTCGGCGTGCAGGCGCTGATCAACATGGGCGTGGCGGTGCGGCTTCTGCCGGCCAAGGGCATGACGCTGCCCTTCGTCAGCTATGGCGGCTCGTCGGTGATCGCCTCGGGCATCGCCATGGGGATGCTGCTGGCGCTGACCCGCTCGCGCCCGCAGGGCCGCATCGGCGACGTGCTGGGCCGGGGCCGGGGATGAGCGCGGCCCCGCTTTGCCTGATCGCTGCCGGCGGCACCGGCGGCCACATGTTCCCGGCGCAATCGCTGGCCGAGGTGCTGCTGGCGCAGGGCTGGCGGGTGAAGCTGTCCACCGACGAACGCGGCGCGCGCTATGCCGGCGCCTTCCCGGCCGAGGTCGCGCGCGAGGTGGTCAGCTCCGCCACCACCGCGCGCGGGGGGGCGCTGGCCAAGCTCGCCGTGCCCTTCCGCATCGGCGCGGGCGTGCTTTCGGCCATGCGCCGGATGCGGGCCGACCGTCCGGCCGTGGTGGTGGGCTTCGGCGGCTATCCGACCATCCCCGCCATGTCGGCGGCGCTGGTCCTGCGCATCCCGCGCATGATCCACGAGCAGAACGGCATCATGGGCCGGGTGAACATGGCCTTCGCCCGCCGGGTGGACCGCGTGGCCTGCGGCACCTGGCCGACCCGGCTGCCGGCCGGCGTGCAGGGCATCCATACCGGCAACCCGGTGCGCCAAGCGGTGCTGGACCGCGCCGGCGCGCCCTATATGCCGCCGGGCGAGGGCCCGCTGCGCCTGCTGGTCATCGGCGGCAGCCAGGGCGCGCGCGTGCTGTCCGACATGGTGCCCGAGGCCATCGCCGGCCTGCCCGACGAGATGCGCGCCCGCCTGTCGGTCAGCCACCAGGCCCGTGCCGAGGATGGCGCGCGCGTCACCGCCGCCTATGCCGCGGCCGGCGTCGATGCCGAGGTCCGGCCCTTCTTCGACGACGTGCCCCGGCGGCTGGCCGAATCCCAGCTGGCCGTCAGCCGGGCCGGGGCATCGTCCATCGCCGACATCACCGTGATCGGCCGCCCGGCGATCCTGATCCCCTATGCCGCGGCGACCGGCGACCACCAGACCGCCAATGCCCGTGCCCTTGCGGAATCCGGCGCGGCGATCCTTTTGCCCGAATCCGTGCTTGACGCCGAGAGCCTGAGGCGCGACATCCGGGACATCCTTTCCGACAGCGCCCGCGCCACCGCCATGGCCGCTGCCGCGCTAACGCTTGCCCGCCCCGACGCGGCGCAGCGCCTTGCAGATCTAGTGACGGAACTGACCCGATGAACGCAGCGACCAAACTTCCGGGCGAGCTTGGCCCCATCCATTTCGTCGGCATCGGCGGCATCGGCATGTCCGGCATCGCCGAGGTGCTGATGACGCTGGGCTACCAGGTGCAGGGTTCTGACGCGAAACGCTCGAAGATCACCGACCGCTTGCAGGCGCTGGGCGCCACCGTCTTCGAAGGACAACGTGCTGAAAACATTGGCGAAGCCGGCGTGGTGGTGATCTCGACCGCCATCAAGAAGGGCAACCCCGAGCTTGAGGAGGCCCGCCGCCGCGGCCTGCCCGTCGTGCGCCGGGCCGAGATGCTGGCCGAGCTGATGCGGCTGAAATCCAATGTCGCCATCGCCGGCACCCATGGCAAGACCACGACCACCACCATGGTCGCGACGCTGCTGGATGCGGGGGGCTTCGATCCGACGGTGATCAACGGCGGCGTCATCCACGCTTACGGCTCGAACGCCCGCGCCGGCGCCGGCGAATGGATGGTGGTCGAGGCCGACGAATCGGACGGCAGCTTCAACCGCCTGCCCGCGACCATCGCCATCGTGACCAATATCGACCCCGAGCATATGGAGCATTGGGGCAGCTTCGATGCGCTGCGCAAGGGCTTCCAGGATTTCGTCTCGAACATCCCCTTCTACGGCCTTGCCGTCTGCTGCACCGACCACCCCGAGGTGCAGTCGCTGGTCGGCAAGCTCTCCGACCGTCGCGTCGCCACCTTCGGCTTCAACGCCCAGGCCGACGTGCGCGCGATCAACCTGCGCTATGAAAACGGCGTGGCGCATTTCGACATCGCCCTGCGAGGCGAGGCCGAGTTGAACGACGGCGAGGTGCCGGTGATCGAGGGCTGCACCCTGCCGATGCCGGGCGATCACAACGTCTCGAACGCGCTGGCCGCGGTGGCCGTCGCCCGCCACCTGGGCATGAAGCGTGCCCAGATCCGCGAGGCGCTGGCGCGCTTCGGCGGGGTCAGCCGCCGCTTTACCCGCGTGGGCGAAGTGAACGGCGTGACCATCATCGACGATTACGGCCATCACCCGGTCGAGATCGCGGCGGTGCTGAAGGCCGCGCGCCAGGCGACCAGGGGCCGGGTGATCGCCGTGCATCAGCCGCATCGCTATTCCCGGCTTTCCAACCTGTTCGACGATTTCTGCACCTGTTTCAACGAGGCCGATGTCGTCGCCATCGCCGAGGTCTATTCCGCGGGCGAAGAGCCGATCCCCGGCGCCTCGCGCGACGACCTGGTCGCCGGGCTGATCGCGCATGGCCACCGCCACGCCCGCGCGGTAATGGACGAGGGCGACCTGGAGCGGCTGGTGCGCGAACAGGCGCGGCCGGGCGACATGGTGGTCTGCCTGGGCGCCGGCACCATCTCGGCCTGGGCCAACAACCTGCCCGAGCGGCTGACGGAGAAGGCCGCGTGATCGCGCTGGCCAGCCATCCCGCCACCGCGGCGCTTTGCGCCCTGCTTTGGGGCGTGATGGCCTGCCTTCTGCCCTTTCTGCGGCTGCGCTGGCGCCATTCGGCGCTTTGGGCGCTGGTGCTGTGCGGCGTGCCGGTGCTGGGCTGGATGACCTATCTCTGCGGGCCCGGCTTCGGCGTGCTGTTCCTGGCGCTGGGGTTGTCGCTGCTGGTCTGGCCGCCCTTCGATCCGCGCCGTCGCCGGCGCGCGCTGACGCAGCGCGGCCTGCGCTAGGAACCGCCGGCGATGATCGCGGCATGGCTGATCGTCCTCGTCACGGTGGCGCTGGCCGCCGCCATCGGCATCCGGCGCGCCGCTGCCCGCTCGTTCCGGGTGCTGGGGGCCGAACTGGCCCTGCTGCTCGGCGCGGCCTGGCTTTGCTATCTGATCGGCGATGGCAAGACCGGCGGCGGCTATCTGGCCGGCATCATCGGCGCGCTGCTGTCACTCTTGCTGCTGATCGCGGCGGGAGGTCTGGTCGCGGGCGCGCTGCTGCGCTGGATTTACGACCGCTTGCGGCCGACGGCAGGCATGCGCGCACCGTTCGCGCGGCCCTGGGACATCGTCGGGCTTGGCTGCTTCGCCGCGCTGGCGGTAATCCTCAGCGCGCTGGAATAGCCGGAGACGGGACGAGAAAGGGGGGCGGGATGACGGTGACGGAAACCAGGATGCGGGTCCGGGCGCGGGCGGGTCTGGGCGCGATGCTGGCGCTTGCCCTGGCCGGGCTTGCCGGCTGCGGCCGCGGCGGAATGAGCGAGCTGGAATGCATGGAGCGGGTGATCTATTTCGAAGCGAACCGTTCGAGCCGCGACGGCATGATCGCCGTCGGCAACGTGGTCATGAACCGCGTCCGGGCGCAGGGCTATCCCAACACGGTCTGCGGCGTGGTCGGGCAAAAGGGCCAGTTCGCGCCGGGCGTCCTGACCCGGCGGATGGATTCGAAATCCCTGCCGGCGGTGCGCGAGGCCGCGATCGCGGTCCTGCGCGGCGAAAGGCAGCCGGGGATCGGCAATGCCATGTTCTTCCACCAGAAGGATCATCGCTTCTCCTATGGCAACATGCATTACGTCCTGGTTGCAGGGGGCAATGCCTTTTACGAAAAGCGCAAGAGCCATCTTGTGACCCAGCCCGTGCCTCCGGCCCCGGTGGACGGGCTGCGCTAGAGGCGCGGCGCGTCTCGGCGGGCCGCAGCCGGAACCCTGGCGAACCGCGCCGGAAAGCGGTTGTGCCATGCGGGCCGGATTGACGGCGCGCGCAAGGCTGATTAACCACCGCGCCATGACCCAGACGCCTCCCACGCCCCGCGGCGCCCTGACCCCGAACCGAGCCCTTGCCGATCTGACCTGGCTGCGGGTCGGCGGGCCGGCCGACTGGCTGTTCCAGCCAGCGGACGAAGCGGATCTGGCGGATTTCCTGCGCGGCCTTGACCCGGCGCTGCCGGTCTTTGCCATGGGCGTCGGCTCGAACCTGATCGTGCGCGACGGCGGCATCCGCGGCGTGGTGATCCGGCTGGGACGCGGCTTCAATGGCATCTCCTGCGAGGGCGGCATCGTCACCGCGGGCGCGGGGGGGGGGGGGGGGCAGGGTNCGGCTCGAACCTGATCGTGCGCGACGGCGGCATCCGCGGCGTGGTGATCCGGCTGGGACGCGGCTTCAATGGCATCTCCTGCGAGGGCGGCATCGTCACCGCGGGCGCGGCGGCGCTGGACGCCCATGTCGCGCGCCGCGCCGCCGAGGCGGGGCTGGACCTGACCTTCCTGCGCACCATTCCGGGCAGCATCGGCGGGGCGGTGCGGATGAACGCGGGCTGCTATGGCAGCTATGTCGCCGACCACCTGATCTCGGTCCGGGCCGTGGCCCGCGACGGCAGCCTGCACGAGATCGCGGCCGCAGACCTGCGTCTGGCCTATCGTCATTCCGAGATCCCCGAGGGCTGGGTCGTGACCGAGGCCCGCTTTCGCGCCGCGCCGGGCGATCCCGCGGGACTGGCCGCGCGGATGGAGGAACAGCTGGCGCGCCGCGATGCGAGCCAGCCCACGCGCGAACGCAGCGCCGGCTCGACCTTTCGCAACCCGGCCGGGTTTTCCTCGACCGGGCGGGCGGATGACAGCCACGAGCTGAAGGCCTGGTCGCTGATCGACGCTGCCGGCCTGCGCGGCCACCGCCTGGGCGGGGCGCAGATGTCGGAAAAGCACCCCAATTTCCTGCTGAACGCCGATGGCGCCACCGCCGCCGAGCTGGAGGCCCTGGGCGAATTGGTGCGCGCCCGCGTGCGCGAGGCCAGCGGGCACGAGCTGCAATGGGAAGTCATCCGCGTAGGCCAGCCCTAGGAACCGGCCGTAACCCGCCGTCATCGCCGGAAATATCGCGCAAGACGCGAAAAGGGACTTTTGCGATTCCGCCCAAGCGGCTATCCTGACCGCATAATTACCCGGATCAACCGGGGAACATGAGGCAGAACATTGGCGGGCAGGTCGAGCAGGTCGGCCCCGAAAGTCGCAGTCCTGATGGGCGGACCCTCGGCCGAGCGCGAGGTTTCGCTCTCGTCGGGGCGTGAATGCGCGGTTGCGCTGCGGCAGGCGGGCTATGAAGTCGTCGAATTGGATGCGGGCAGGGATCTGCCCGCGCGTCTGGCCGAACATGCGCCGGACGTGGTCTTCAACGCCCTGCATGGCCGTTGGGGCGAGGATGGCTGCGTGCAGGGCCTGCTGGAATGGCTGGGCTGGCGCTATACCCATTCCGGCGTGCTGGCCTCGGCGCTGGCCATGGACAAGTCCCGCGCCAAGGAGATCCTGCGCCTTGCCGGCCTGCCGGTGCTGGACAGCCTGATCGCCGATGCCGCCGAGGTGCGCGCCCGTCACGTCATGGCGCCGCCCTATGTGGTCAAGCCGAACGACGAGGGCTCCTCGGTCGGGGTCTATATCGTGCACGAGGCCGCCAACGGCCCGCCGCAGCTTTCCGACCGGATGCCCGCGCGGGTCATGGTGGAAACCTATGCGCCGGGGCGCGAGCTGACCGTGGCCGTGCTGGGCGACCGCGCGCTTGGCGTGACCGAGATCGTGACCGAGGGCTGGTACGACTACGACGCCAAATACAAGCCCGGCGGCTCGCGCCATGTCATCCCCGCCGAGATCCCGCCGGAAATCGCCGCCGCCTGCCGCGACCAGGCCGTGCGGGCGCATCGGGCGCTGGGTTGCCGCGGGCTGACCCGCACCGATTTCCGCTGGGACGAAAGCCGCGGGCTGGGCGGGCTGATTATCCTCGAGGTGAACACCCAGCCCGGCATGACCCCCACCTCGCTTGCCCCCGAGCAGGCGGCCCATGCCGGCATGGACTTTCCCGCGCTTTGCCGCTGGATCGTCGAGGAGGCGCTATGCAGGGCCTGAACCCCTTTCACCGCGGCCAGGGGCCGGGCGGGCGGCCGGCGCCGGTGCGTCCCGCACCCGCGCGTCCCGCCCCGGTGGCGCCGCGCACGCCGCGCAAGGATCCCGCGCCCTCGCGCCTGGCCTACCGGCTGAACCGGATGATGCTGCGGCCGCTGGTGCGGCGGCTGGTGCATGTCGGCCTGCCCGCCTTTCTGGCGGCGCTGGTGGCGGGGATCTGGCTGTCGGACGACACGCGCCGCGCCAACCTGACCGGCGGCATCGACGCCATCGTGGACCGCATCCAGCACCGCGACGAATTCATGGTCAGGATGATGACCATCGAGGGCGCCTCGCCCGCGGTGGACAAGGGGCTGCGCGCCATGCTGCCGGTGGACCTGCCGGCCTCGAGCTTTGACATCGACCTGGAAAAGCTGCGCGAGCGAGTGCTGAAGCTGGATGCCGTCGAGGCGGTGGACCTGCGCATCAAGCCGGGGGGGGTGCTGTCGGCCGTCGTGACCGAACGGGTGCCGGCCCTGTTGTGGCGCCATGCCCGCGGCATCGAGCTGCTGGACAAGACCGGGCACCGCGTCGCCTCGGTCACGGGGCGCGAGGTGCGGGGCGACCTGCCCATCGTCGCCGGCGAGGGCGCCGACCGCGCCGCGGCCGAGGCGCTGGCGCTGATCGATGCCGCCGGGCCGATCCTGCCGCGGCTGCGCGGGTTGGAGCGCATGGGCGAGCGGCGCTGGGACGTGGTGCTGGACCGCGGCCAGCGTATCAAGCTGCCCGAGGACAAGGCGCTGCAGGCGCTGGAGCGCGCCATCGCGCTGGACCGCGCGCTGCACATGCTGGACCGCGACCTTTCGGTCGTCGACCTGCGGCAGGAGGCGCGGCCCGTGGTGCGGCTGGGGCTGGAGGCGCAGAACGCCATCCGCCGCGCCCGCGGCCAGCCGGAACTGGGCGCGGACGGATTGCCGCTGCCGCCCGACGCCGCGGCGGGGGCGACGGCGGGCAAGGCGGCAAAGACCGCGCGGAAAAGCGGCTGACAGCGCAAAGGAGGCAGGTGAGATGAAGGATCTGTATCAGGGCCAGCGGGCAATGCGGAACATGCGCCGCCAGGCCATGCAGCGCGGCGTCATCGCGGTTCTGGACATCGGAACCTCGAAGATCGCCTGCCTGGTGCTGCAATTCGACGGCCCGAGCCAGTTCCGCGAGACCGACGGCGTCGGCCCCATGGCCGGCCAGTCGAATTTCCGCGTCATCGGCACCGCCACCACCCGCGCGCGCGGGATGCGCTACGGCGAGATCGAGACCATGGCCGAGACCGAGCGCGCCATCCGCACCGTGATCCAGTCGGCGCAGAAGGTCGCGGGGGTGCGCGTCGATCACGTCATCGCCTGCATCTCGGGCGCGCGCCCGGCCAGCTATGGCCTGGCCGGCGAGATCGTGCTGCCCGCCGGCAAGGTCGGCGAGGGCGACGTGGCCCGTGTCCTGGCCGCCTGCGAGGTGCCCGATTTCGGCCGCGGGCGCGAGGTGCTGCACGCCCAGCCGGTGAACTTTGCGCTGGACGGCCGCTCGGGCCTGTCGGACCCGCGCGACCAGTCGGGCAGCCGGCTGGCCTGCGACATGCATGTGCTGACCATCGACGGCGATGCGGCCAGCAACCTGGTGCATTGCATCCGGCGCTGCGACATGGAACTGGCGGGCGTGGCCTCGGCCTCATACGCCTCGGGCCTTGCCGCGCTGGTCGAGGACGAACAGGAGCTGGGCGCCGCCTGCATCGACCTGGGCGGCGGCACCACCGGGGTTTCGGTCTTCATCAAGAAGCACATGATCTTTGCCGATGCCGTCCGCTTCGGCGGCGAGCTGATCACCCAGGACATCGCCAAGGGGCTGCGCGTCAGCCATGCCGTGGCCGAGCGGCTCAAGACCCTGCATGGCGGGCTGGAGGCCACCGGCCGCGACGACCGCGAGATGATCGAGCTGGGCGGCGAGACCGGCGACTGGGACACCGACCGCCGCAGCGTCAGCCGCGCCGACCTGATCGGCATCATGCGCCCGCGGGTCGAGGAGATCCTGGAAAAGGTGGGCGAGATCCTGGGCGCGGCCGGCTTCGACTGCATGCCCTCGCGCCAGATCGTGCTGACCGGCGGCGGCAGCCAGATTCCGGGGCTCGATGCGCTGGCCGCGCGCATGCTGGGGCAGAACGTGCGCATCGGCCGGCCGCTGCGCATCCAGGGCCTGCCGCATAACGCGACCGCGCCGGGCTTTTCCTCGGCCATCGGACTGGCGCTGCTGACGGCGCATCCGCAGGACGAATGGTGGGATTTCGACATGCCCGCCGAGCACTATCCGGCGCGCAGCCTGCGCCGGGCCTATCGCTGGTTCCGCAACAACTGGTAGGGGCGCGGAACCCGGATGCGGTGGTGTGGGCGGGCGCCTCCACCACATGCAGCAGAATGGGCAAGATGCCGCCGAAAACACCAGCGCCCACCGCGATATTTGGTGTGCGAACTGTGTTTTTCGGGTGACGCTCGGCGCGAATCTGGCTAGGCTGGCCGGTATACGGGGATTCGACCGGACTGCGCTTATGTCCGGCGCAACAGATGAAGGCAGGCGAGAGATGGAACGGCAGATTCACCTGATGCTGAATGATGACCAGGAACTGAAGCCGCGCATTACCGTCTTCGGCGTCGGTGGCGCGGGTGGCAATGCGGTCAACAACATGATCGACAAGCAGCTGGAGGGGGTCGAGTTCGTCGTGGCGAATACCGACGCCCAGGCGCTGCAATCCTCCAAGGCCGAAAGCCGCATCCAGATCGGCCCGAAAGTGACCGAGGGGCTGGGCGCTGGCGCCAAGCCCTCGATCGGTGCCAAGGCCGCCGAGGAGACGATCGAGGACATCGTCGATCACCTGATGGGCGCGCATATGTGCTTCATCACCGCCGGCATGGGCGGCGGCACCGGCACCGGCGCCGCCCCGATCATCGCCCAGGCCGCGCGCGAGATGGGCATCCTGACCGTCGGCGTCGTGACCAAGCCCTTCCAGTTCGAAGGCACCAAGCGCATGCGCCAGGCCGAGGAGGGCGTCGAGGCCCTGCAGAAGGTCGTGGACACGCTGATCATCATCCCGAACCAGAACCTGTTCCGGCTGGCCAACGAAAAGACCACCTTCACCGAAGCCTTCGCCATGGCCGACGACGTGCTCTACCAGGGCGTCAAGGGCGTGACCGACCTGATGGTGCGTCCGGGCCTGATCAACCTGGACTTCGCCGACGTGCGCGCGGTGATGGACGAGATGGGCAAGGCGATGATGGGCACCGGCGAGGCCTCGGGCGAGAACCGCGCCGTGCAGGCCGCCGAGAAGGCCATCGCCAACCCGCTGCTGGACGAGATCAGCCTGAACGGCGCCAAGGGCGTCTTGATCAACATCACCGGCGGCTACGACCTGACGCTGTTCGAGATGGACGAGGCGGCCGAGAAGATCCGCGAGAAGGTTGATCCCGACGCCAACATCATCGTCGGCTCGACGCTGGACCCGTCGATGGAAGGCTCGATCCGCGTCTCGGTGGTGGCCACCGGCATCGACGCCTCGGCGGCCGAGCTGCCCGTGCCGCGCCGCGGCATGAAGGAGCCGCTGACCCAGCACCCGCCCGTCGCGCAAAAGCCCGTCGAGGAAGAGCTGCCGGTTCCGCCGCGCCGCGCCGCGCCCCTGGTCGAGCCCGCCCCGGCGGCGCGCGTCCAGCCCTCGGCTCCGGCGGCACGCTATGACGAGGACGACATGCCGCGTCCGGCCTATCAGCCGGACCTGCGCCAGCCCGCCGCGCCCAGCGACGCGCTGAACGGCGATGCGGGCGGCTTCGTCGCGCCCACCCGCCCGCAGGCCCCGGCCGGCACGCCTTCGGATGCGGTGATGCAGCGCCTGGCCGCTGCCGTGCAGAAGGCGCCCGAGCGCCAGGCCGCGGCCCAGAATCGCGCCGCCCAGCAGCAGCCCGCCGAGCAGGGCCGCGCCCAGGGCCGCATGGGCGGGCTCAGCCGGATGCTGGAACGCATCTCGGGCCATGGCGAGCAGGCGGACAAGCCCGCGCCCTCGACCATCGCCGAACGCGTGAACGAGCGCGTCGCGGCCCGCAACCGCGGCGGTTTCGACGCCGGTTTCGACGATCTGGCCAGCCCCGACCGGGGCGGCGACAATGTCGAAATCCCGGCTTTCCTGCGCCGCCAGGCGAATTGAGCCGATCACAAATTTCCGGCGACGACTTCGTGAAGGACCGCTTCGGCGGTCCTTTTTTCATTTTTGATCATGGCGTTACCGATGCAGGTGGGGGGCGGGGCGCAAGCCGCGGCCGATTGTTTCACCCCGTTACAAAAGGTTATTTGAGCAATCGGCGGGGGATGCCTAACTGATCCTTGCGCCGCGGATTTCTTGCCGTGGCACGCTCAGTTCACAAGAATCGGCAGGCAAGACCATGCAGACCACCATCGCTCAGAAAGCCCAGTTCCGCGGCGTCGGACTGCATTCGGGTGCGGCCGTGCGGCTGACGATCCTGCCGGCGCCGGCGGATCACGGCATCGTCTTCGTGCGCACCGACCTGGGGGGCGCCCGGATCCCGGCGCGCTGGGACCATGTCACCCCCTCGCAGCTTTGCACCCTGCTGGACAACGGCCGCGGCGCCACCGTCTCGACGGTCGAGCATGTGATGGCCGCGCTGTCGGGCACCGGCATCAACAATGCCGTGGTCGAGGTGAACGGGCCGGAAGTGCCGATTCTCGACGGTTCCTCGGCGCCTTTCGTGCAGGGCATCCTGGAAGCCGGCCTGCGCCGGCAGGCGGCGCCGCTGCGCGCGATCCGCGTGCTGCGCGAGGTCGAGGTGCGGCAGGGCGAGGCTTTCGCCCGCCTCTCGCCCGCCGACCACCTGGAGATCCATTTCGACATCGACTTCGTCGACGCGGCGATCGGCCGCCAGGAAAAGCACCTCGACATGGCAAATGGCAGCTTCGTGCACGAGCTGATGGACAGCCGCACCTTCTGCCGCCAGGCCGATGTGGTGCAGATGCAGCGGAACGGGCTGGCGCTTGGCGGCACCTATCTGAACGCGGTGGTCGTGGATGGCGACCGGGTGCTGTCGCCGGGCGGGTTGCGCCACCGCGACGAGGCCGTGCGTCACAAGATGCTGGACGCGGTGGGCGACCTGGCGCTGGCCGGTGCGCCGCTCCTGGCGCGCTATACCGGCCACCGCGCCGGCCATGCCATGACCAACAAGCTGCTGCGCGCGCTTTTCGCCCAGCCGGAGGCCTGGGAATGGGTCACGCTGACCCCGGCGATGGAAAGCCGTCTGCCCGGCGCCGGGGTGATCGCCTCGGCCGCGCGCCTCGCCCCTCGCAACCGCCAGTTGGCCGTCGCCTGAAGGTGGCGGCCCTGCGCCGGTTTAGCCGTTTTGGCATTTTGCGCAGCCCGATTTTCTGTGCTAGGACGGCCGGGCCGCGCGGGCCTTCTGCCCATGCGGGAACGTGAATTTCTGACGGGCGGGATGGAATGACAGGCATCAGATCGGGTTCCTTGGTCGCGGCTGTGCTGTCGTTGGGCCTGCTGGCGGGCTGTTCGGGCGGTGCGGGGAAAAAGCCCGAATCATTCGAGAATTTCACCGCCGAACAGATCTACAAGCGCGGCGAATACGAGCTGGAGAATTCCCGCCGCCCCAAGGATGCGGTGCAGTATTTCTCCGAAGTCGAGCGGCTTTACCCCTATTCCGAATGGGCCAAGCGCGCGCTGATCATGCAGGCCTATGCCTATCACCGTGCCCGCGACTACGAAGAGGCGCGCGGCGCCGCGCAGCGCTTCATCGACACCTATCCGGGCGACGAGGACGCGGCCTATGCGAAATACCTGCTGGCGCTCAGCTATTACGACCAGATCGACGAGGTCGGCCGCGACCAGGGCCTGACCTTCCAGGCGCTCCAGGCGCTGCGCGAGGTGATCGAGCAATATCCCGACACCGAATATGCCCGCTCGGCCATCCTGAAATTCGACCTGGCCTTCGACCATCTTGCCGCCAAGGAGATGGAGATCGGCCGCTACTACCTCAAGCGTGGGCATTACACCGCGGCGATCAACCGTTTCCGCGTCGTGGTCGAGGAGTTCCAGACCACCACCCACACCCCCGAGGCGCTGATGCGCCTGGTCGAGGCCTATCTGGCGCTCGGCCTGAACGACGAGGCACAGACGGCGGGCGCGATCCTGGGCCACAACTTCCAGTCCTCGCCCTTCTACCAGGATGCCTTTGCGCAGCTGCGCGGCCGCGGCCTGCAGGCCGAAGCGCGCGGCGACAGCTGGCTGACGCGGGTCTATCGCCAGGTCATCCAGGGCAAGTGGCTGTAGCCCGGCGATGCTGCGGCATCTCGACATCCGCGACATGTTGCTGATCGACCGGCTGGAACTGGAGTTCCGGCCGGGCCTCAACGTGCTGACCGGCGAGACGGGGGCGGGCAAATCGATCCTGCTCGACTGCCTGGGCTTCGTGCTGGGCTGGCGCGGCCGCGCCGATCTGGTGCGCGCCGGCGCAAGCCAGGGCGAGGTGACGGCGGTCTTCGACCTGCCGCCCGGCCACCCCGCCCGCACCCTGCTGGACGAGGCGGGCTTTCCGGTCTCGGACGAGCTGATCATCCGCCGGGTGAATGCCGGGGACGGGCGCAAGACCGGCTGGATCAACGACCGCCGCGCCTCGGGCGAGGTCTTGCGCACGCTTTCGGAACTGCTGGTCGAGCTGCATGGCCAGCATGACGACCGCGGCCTTCTGAACCCGCGCGGCCACCGGCTGCTGCTGGATGCTTTTGCCGGGGTGGACCTGGGGCCGGTCCGTGCTGCCTGGGCCGCCCGGCGCGAGGCGCGCGCGGCGCTGGAACGGGCCGAAGCGGCGCTGGCGGCGGCGAAGGGCGAAGAGGATTTCCTGCGCCATGCCGTGGCCGAACTCGACAAGCTCGATCCGCAGTCGGGCGAGGAGGCGGAGCTGGACACGCGCCGCCGTGCCATGCAGGGCGCCGAACGCATCCGCGAGGACGTGGCGCGGGCCTTGCAGGCCCTGGGGCCGCAAGGGGCCGAGGGCGCGATGCTGGATGCCGCGCGCTGGCTCGACGGTGCCGCCGAGCGGGCCGAGGGCCGGCTGGAGGCGTCCGCCGCCGCGCTGCAGCGGGCGCTGATTGAGCTGGGCGAGGCGGTCTCGGGCGTCGAGGCGGCGCTGGAGGCGATGGATTTCGACCCGCGCGAGCTGGAGACGACCGAGGAGCGGCTGTTCGCGTTGCGGGCGCTGGCGCGCAAGCACGATGTGCTGGCCGACGACCTGGCAGGGCTGGCCGATGCCTTGCGGGCCCGGCTGGGCCGGATCGACGCGGGCGAAGGCGACCTGGCGCGCCTGCGCGAGGCCGTGGCGGCGGCCGACGCCGCCTATGGCGCGGCCGCGGCGGCCCTGTCGGAGCAGCGCGCCGCGGCCGCCAAGCGGCTCGATGCCGCGATGGCGGCCGAACTCGCGCCGCTGAAGATGGAGCGGGCGGTCTTCGAGACCCGGCTTTCCGCGGCCGAGCCGGGCCCCGAGGGCTGCGATGCCGTGGCCTTCACCGTCGCCACCAATCCCGGCGCCCCGGCCGGGCCGCTGGACCGCATCGCCTCGGGCGGCGAGCTGTCGCGCTTCCTGCTGGCGCTCAAGGTCTGCCTGGCGCGCGGCAATGACGCGCTGGTGCTGATCTTCGACGAGATCGACCGCGGCGTCGGCGGCGCCACCGCCGATGCGGTCGGCCGTCGCCTGGCGCGGCTGGCCGAGGGCGCGCAGGTGCTGGTCGTCACCCACAGCCCGCAGGTCGCGGCGCTTGGCGGGCATCATTTCCGAGTGGCGAAATCGGTCGCGGGCGGCATGACCACCTCGAACGTCGCTGCGCTGACCGCCAGCCAGCGCATCGAGGAAATCGCCCGCATGCTCGCCGGCGAAGAGATCACCGCTGCGGCCAAGGCGGCCGCGCGCGCGCTGCTTGAGCCCAAGGTCGTAGGCTCCTGATGCCGCATCCTGGGGGCTAGCCCGCGTTCATTGCCTGGGCCGGCTCCTTCTTCTCGGACAGCCGGTCGCGCGATTCTGACAGGTGGGCATGCATGAGATCGTGGGCCTGCTGCACGTGTCTTTGCCGAATCGACTCGAAGATCGCGAAATGTTCGTCGAAGACGCGGCTCAGCCCGCTGGCCTCGCGCTTGACCGACACGCCGTGAAAGCGCATCCCCACGGTGATATGGTCCTTCAGGGCCGCCATCGCGGTCGAGAAATAGCTGTCCTCCGCTGCGATGGCGATGGCGAGGTGGAACTGGAAATCCGCATCCTCTCGATGGACCTGAGGATTGGTCGCGTCGCGCCTATGCTCCAGCGCGTCGCGGATCTGCGCCAGGGCTTGCGGGTCATGGCGTTCGGCCGCGAATACGGCGGCTGAGGGTTCCAGCGTCAGGCGGGATTCATAGCAGCTGAGCAGGTCCGGGACGTTTTCAACGGGCCAAAGCCCAGCGGCTGCTTAAGCCCGATCGCGCGCACGAAACTGCCCGCACCACGGCGCGAATAGATCAGCCCGTGTTAGCGCAGAGGTTTCAGCGCATCGCGGATGATGCGGTGCGAGACCTCGAACTCGGCCGCCGCTCGTCCGGTTTGTAGGAGCCGGACTTGATCGCGCGCTCCATACGTTCATAGACGATTTCGCCAAGGCTTTTCCGTGCGGTCTTTTCCACTGCTGGCATCACTACTCGCCCCGACACATCGCCAGAATGGTGGCAAGGGTTTTTTCATCGCCGAAGCCGCCTGATTTCGCAATGATGCAGCGGTCCCCGGCAAAGGCGACCGGCAGGCATTCCCCGCGCAACTCCAGCGCCGCCCGCGCTCATTTCGGCCAGCACGGCCTCGGCTGCGGCGCCGCCGGTCAGAAGCATCGCCTGGCGTGGCCTGCACCAGCAGGTCGGCGGCGCCGGACAGGCTTGCGGGATCGTCCAGATCGCCCCGCGGCACCCCGGCGCCTGCGACTGCTGGCGCGCATCCGCTGCTCCTGCCGCATGGCTTTCGCTGAACATCGATGAACTGCCTCTGGGAGGAAAGATCGTGATCCGCAAGACCGCAATGCTGGGAGGGCTGCTGCTGGCGACCTGCCTGACCGCGGCGGCCATGGGCAGGAGGACAGGGCCGTCAGGATCGTCATGGCCGAGGATGTGGACCTGCTGGAGCCCTGCATGTCCACGCAATCGACCATCGGCGCGGCGCTGTTGCAGAACATCAGCGAAACGCTGACCTATCTCGATGTGGGCGGCTGCGGCGGATTGCAGCCGAAACTGGCCGAAAGCCGGGAACAGCTGCCCGACGGCAGTTGGCGGTTCGAGCTGCGCCAGGGTGTGACCTTCTCGGACGGCACCCCCTTCGATGCCAGGGACGTGAAGCATTCCTTCGACCGGGTGATGAGCGACCAGATCACCTGCGAGGCCAAGCGTTATTTCGGCGGCATGACCGTCAGCGCCGGAGTGGTCGACGACCATGCCATCGACTTCAAGGCCGATCCGGTCCAGCCGATCCTGCCGCTGCTGTCGCTGGACTTGATCGTCCCCGAGGGAACCCCGATCGAATTCACCCGCGCGCCCGTCGGCACCGGCCCCTATGTGCTGAGGGACTGGACCCCCGGCCAGCAGATCGTCCTGGCCGAGCGCGAGGGCTACTGGGGTGACAAGCCTGCCGTCAGCGAGACGACCTATCTGTTCCGCACCGATCCGGCCGTGCGCGCCGCCATGATCGCGGCCGGCGAGGCGGATATCGCCCCCTCGATTGCCGCCCCGGATGCGACCAACCCGGGCCGACTTCTCGTATCTGGACAGCGAGGCGATCTGTATCAGCCTGGATCACTCGATGCCGCCGATCAACGGCCTGCGCGTGCGCAAGGCGCTGAGCATGGCCATCGATCGCGAGGCGTTCATCGGCACCCTGCTGCCCGAAGGCACGCTGCTGGCGACCGCGCTGTTCCCGCCGCCCACCCTGGGCTGGAACGAGGAGGTGCAGTCCCGGAAATATGCCCCCGAGGGCGCCAGACAGCTGCTGGAGGAAGCCGGGGCCGATGGCGTGCCGGTCGATACCAAGATGACGCTGGTGGCACGCCCCGGCAACTTCCCCAACCTCACCGAGGTGATGGAGGCGATCCAGCAGCAGCTGCACGAGGGGGCTTCAACGTCGATCTGCAATTCTATGAGATCGCCGAGTTCCAGAAGCTGTATTCCAAGCCCTATCCGACCGACCGCGGTCCGATGATGGCGACGGCGATGCATGACAATTCCAAGGGCGACCCGTCCTTTACCCTGTTCTTCAAATATGCCTCCGGCGGCCTGCAATCGGGCATCAGCGACCCCAAGGCGGACGACCTGATCGCCCGCGCCTCGGCCGCGACAGGCGAGGAGCGCGCCGAGCTCTGGTCGGAACTGCAAGCCTATCTGCATGACGATGTGGTCGCCGACGTGTTGCTGTTCCATTCGGTCCGCTTTGTCCGTGTCGCGCCGTGCCTGGAGTGGAGGCCGAACATGTCCGCCACCTCGTCGCTGCCCCTTGGCGGGATCGCCTTCAAATGAGCCGCCGCCGGGCGGGGCGCGTCCCCGCCCGGCCCGCCTTTTGACAGGAGCGTTCCATGTCGAGTTTCATCCGCAAGCGGGCCTTTGCCAGCCTGGTCTCCCTGTTGGGTCCGGTGGTGATGGTGTTCTTCCTGTCCCGCCTGACCGGCGATTCCGCGTCGCTGTTCCTGCCGGTCGATGCGACCGAACAGATGCGCGAGGAATTTCGCCAGCTGCACGGGTTCAACGATCCGCTGCTGACGCAATTCGGCCGCCATGTCTGGGATCCGCTGCACCTGGATTTCGGCGCCTCGATCCGCCGTGCCCGTCCCGCCATCGACGTGGTGCTGGAGGCCTTCGTCTGGACCCTGCAACCGGCGGTCATCACCATGACCCTGGTCGCGGTCGCGGTCGCAGTCGTGGTCATCGCCGTCGGCTTGCTGGCTGCGTTCCGGGCGGGCGGCCTGTTTGACCGCATCGCCCCGCTGACTTCGCTGATCGGGGCCTCGGGGCCGGATTTTTGGGTCGCCATCGTCGCCTTCGTGGTGTTCTCGGTGGGCCTGGGCTGGCTGACCACATCCGGCACCGGTACCGTCTGGCACCGGATCCTGCCGATCGCCGTGCTGTTCATCCGGCCCTTTAACCTGATCGTGCAGGCGGTGCGCGGCTCGATGATCTCGGCCCTGTCCTCGGCCTAGGTAAAGACCGCCCGCGCCCAGGGGGCGCGTTCGCCCCCCATCGTCCACGCCCTGCGCAACGCCATGCTGCCGGTCGTCACCGTGATCGGCGACCAGGCGGCGGCGCTGCTGAACGGGGCCGTCGTGGCCGAGACGATCTTCGGCTTCCCCGGCGTCGGCAAGCTGATGATCGACGCTATCCTGCAACGTGATTTCAACGTGGTGCTGGCGGCGATCATGGTCATGGCGCTGGCGATCATCGGCCCGTCATGGCTGGATGCGGGGCACAGAAGCAGAACCTGCGCGGCCGCAATGCCCGCCCTTCGAATGGGAGCGCGGCTGGCTGTGGATCATGGGCGCCGATGCGCTTGGCCGTCCGCGGCTGGCGCGGATCATCGTCGCCACCCGGAACACCATGACGGTCGCCGCCGGCGCGGTGCTGTTCTCGGCCGACATCGGATCGGCGTTTGGGCTGGTTGCGGGCCATGCCGGGCCGCGGGTCAGCCAGGTCATCATGCGGCTGGCCGACATGATCATGTCCTTCCCGTCGCTGCTGATCGCGGTGATCGTGCTCTGTATCCCTGGCCCCTCGGTGCTGAACCTGATCATCGTCCTGGCTGATCACCCGCATTCCGGTCTATCTGCGCACCACCCGCGCCGAGGTGCTGGAGGTCAAGCAGAGCATGTTCGTTTCGGCCGCCCGCGTCCTGGGCGCATCCTCGGGGCGGATCATCTTTCGCCATATCCTGCCGGTGGTGCGCGATTTCGCCGATCACGTCATGGTCATGCAGCGTGGCAAGGCCGTCGCGCCGGGTCCGGTGCGTCTGGTGTTCGAGGGCCGCGCCAGCCCTGTACCCAGGCGCTGCTGGCCGCTGGCCTGGATCCCGATCCCGAGATGCAGGCCCGCCGCCGCGAGGCGCGGCGATTGCTGGCGGCGTGCTGGGCTAGTGGCCTAGCCTGACGCCGCGGCTCCGGGCCGGGTCAGAGGCTTCATTCCCGATTGGATCGCATCGGTCGGAAAAAGGGGGGCAGCAAGCCCCCCTAAGTGCTCAGGCATTAGGCTGGCGTTGCGAGCTGTGCCAGGGCAGGGCGATCCGCTCCATCACGTCGACGGCATAGAACAGGATCGTGCCCATCACCCCCAAGAGCACCAGCGAGACGAAGACCCGCGTGGTGTCGAACTGGCCCTGCGCGGTCAGGACCAGGAAGCCCAGGCCGCGGCCGCCGGCGACGAACTCTCCGACGATGGCGCCGACCAGCGCGAAGGAGATGCCGACCTTCATGCCGGAAAACAGCGAAGGCAGGGCGTTCGGCACCCGGATCTTGTAGATGATGTCGAATTTCGAGGCCCGCGTCGCCTTGGCGAGGTTCAGCATGTCGGGATCGACCGAGCGCAGGCCCAGGACGGTGTTGATGACGATGGGAAAGATCGCCAACATCACCGCCACCGCCAGTTGCGACGACATGCCGGTGCCCAGCCAGATCACGAACAGCGGCGCCAGCGCCACCTTGGGAACCGAGTTGATGGCGATGAGCAGCGTATAGACCGTACGCTCAAGGAATTTCGACTGCACGATGCCCACCGCCATGACCACGCCCAGCACCACGGAAATGGCGAAGGCCAGGCCGGTGGTCATCAGCGTGTAAAGCATGTTGCGGATGAACACCCAAGGGCTTTGCATGAAAGCGGCCCAGATCGCCGAAGGGGCGGGCAGGATGATCGCCGGCGGATTGAAGAGCCGCACCCCAGCTCCCACAGCAGGATGGTTCCCAGAAGCACCAGGACGATGTCCAGCGAGCGGTTGTCCCGCATGATTTTTGCGATGAGGCTGTTCTTCATTCCTTGAGCACTCCCAATTCGGCGAAATGGTGGCGGATACGCTGGGCATAGACGCCGAAGGCATCGGATTCGCGCACCGACAGCGGGCGCGGCCGGGGCAGGTCCACGTCGAAGACATCGACGATACGGCCGGGCGTGCGCGACATCATCACCACGCGGTCGGCCAGGAAGACCGCCTCGGAAATCGAATGGGTGATGAAGATCACCGTCTTGTTCGTCTCTTGCCACATCCGGGCCAGCTCGACGTTCAGGTCGTCGCGGGTCATCGCGTCCAGCGCGCCGAAAGGCTCGTCCATCAGCAGAAGGTCGGGATCGCAAAGCAGCGCCCGGCAGATCGAGGCGCGCTGCCGCATGCCGCCCGACAGCTCCCAGGGGTGGCGCTTTTCATAGCCTTTCAGCCCGAAGCGTTCCAGCAGCTGCAGGGCGCGTTCGCGGTATTGCTCGCGCGGATGGCCCAGGAACTCGGCCTGCAACAGCACGTTGTCCAGGATGGTGCGCCAGTCCAGCAGGACGTCGCGCTGGAACACCACGCCCATGCGGTCCGGCGGGCCGGACAGCGGCTTGCCGGAAACGGTGATGCCGCCGGAGGTGATGTTTTCCAGCCCGGCCAGGCATTTCAGCAGCGTGCTCTTGCCGCAGCCGCTGGGCCCGACGATGCTGAGGAACTCGCCCGGGCGCACGTCCAGGTTGATGTCGCTGAGCGCGACGACGGGCCCGTGCTGCGAGGGATAGGTCTTGCCCGCGCCCTTGATGCGCAGATAGGTGTCGGTGGTGGTGTCGGCCATCATGTTCATGCTCACCGCCTCATTCCGGGATCAGGTCGTTGGTGAAATAGTCGGCGACCTGCCAGCCGGGGTCGACCACGCCGGCGCGCTCCATGCCCTTCAGCGCGGCTTCCCAATCCTCGTCCGCCTGCCAGCCGATCGGCTTGCCTTCGGTCGCCGGCGTGTCGAAATATTCCACGGTCAGGCGGATCTGCTCGCGCAGGACGTCCGGGTTCAGCATCGCATCGGGACGCTGGGCCAGCATCGCCTCGACGCCCAGGTCGGGATTGCTGGCGATTTCCGCCCAGGCGCGCTGCTGGACCTCGACCAGTTTCTTCAGTGCATCCGCCCGGTTCTTGATCGTGTCGTCCGAGGCGACAAGGCCGTAGCTGGGGAAATACAGGTCGGCGGAATCCGAGGTCAGGCATTTGGACGGCCGCTGCGCCTCGGCGAGCGGCAGGGCCGAGGCGACGGTGGACATCATGGCGTCCGCACGCCCCGAGGTATAGGTGCCCCACAGCGCCGAGGCATCGACGAATTCGATGGTGGTGTTGTCGCGATCCAGCCCGCCTGCGGCCAGGAAGGTGTCGATATAGGGCGTCCAGGGGCTGGCGGCGAAGACGACGATCTTCTTGCCCTTGAGGTCCGTGATCTGCTCGACGGGCGCGTCCTTGTCGACCAGCACGCAAAGATCGGTGCGGCGGTCCCAGCCGGCGATGCCCTTGACCTTGGCGCCGCCCTGGCGTGCCGCGGGGATCAGGCCCAGCTGGATCTGGCCGACATCGGCCTGCCCGGCATTGACCAGCTGCAAGGTATTGCCCGAGCCGCGCCCGTCCTGCACGTCCACGTCCAGCCCCGCCTCCTTGAACCAGCCCTGCTGCTGCGCAAGGTGCATGGCGGCGTGACTGCCCCAGGGCGAGAAGTCCAGCCGCACGGTCAGCTTGTCCTGCGCCAGGCCCGGCCCGGCGAGGATCAGCAGCGCGGTGACGGCGGCTGACGGCAAAATCTGCATCTTTCTCATTCGTCCTCTCCTGTCATGTGGCCCGCGGCGAATCGTCCGGGGGTGTTCTTGTTGTCTGGATTATTAATAGCACCAGTAGTCCAATTATAATCAAGTTTCTTTGGGGTATCGCGGCAAAACAGTTGCCAACATACTGTAATATATGAAATAAAAAATCGCTTGTTGGTTTGGAGGTATGCGTGTTACCAAACTAACCAACTAGTCAAATAAGGGTAGGAATCATGATGACTTCAGCGACCAGAACTGCGCGAATCGGCGTCGATATCGGCGGCACCTTCACCGATCTCGTGATGATCGAAGGCGACGGGCGGCTTTATCACGCCAAGGTGCCCTCGACCCCCGCCGCGCCGGAGGAGGCGGTGATCGCCGGCATCTCTGACCTGGTGCGGGCTTCGGGAATTTCGGTCGCCGATGTGCGCGAGATCGTGCATGGCACCACCGTCGGCTCGAACACGCTCTTGCAAAAGGTCGGCGCGCGGGCCGGGCTGATCACCACCGCGGGCTTCCGCGACGTGCTGGAGATCGGCCGGCTGCGCACGCCGAACATGTTCGACCTGCAATGGGACAAGCCCGTTCCCTTGATCCCGCGCCGCTATCGGCTCGAGGCGCAGGAGCGCATCGCCGCCGACGGCACCGTCATCACGCCGCTGGACGAGGCAAGCGTCGTCGCCGCTGCCGCCGCACTGGTCGAGGCGGGGGTGGAATCCATCGCCCTCTGCTTCCTGAACAGCTATCGCAACCCCGCCCACGAACAGCGTGCCGAGGAACTGATCCGCGCGCGGTTCCCGAAGGTCCAGGTCACCACCTCGGTCTCGGTCCTGCCCGAGGCCAAGGAATACGAGCGCACCAGCACCACGGTGGTGAACGCCTATGTCGGCCCGGTTCTGGCCGCCTATCTGGAGCGCCTGCAGACCGGCATCAAAAGGCTGGGCGTGAACGCGCCGCTGCTGGTCAGTAACTCGAACGGCGCGCTGGCCTCGGCCGAGACCGCCTGCGAGAAGCCGGTGTTCTTCATCTCGTCGGGCCGGGCCGCCGGCGCCGTCGGCGGTGCCAGGCTGGGCGAGGCGCTGGCCCAGGAAAACCTGGTCATCTTCGACATGGGCGGCACCACCGCCTCGGCCACGCTTGTCAATGGCGGCGAGCTGAGCCGGGTCAGCGAATACGAATTCCGCGCCGGCATCTCGACGCCTTCGCGCTTCATCAAGGCCGGCGGCTACATGATGAGCGTGCCGACCGTCGACGTGGCCGAGGTGGGCAGCGGCGCCGGCTCGATCGCCGCGCTGGACAGCGCCGGGCTGATCCGGGTCGGCCCGGTTTCGGCCGGGGCCGATCCGGGGCCGGTCTGCTACGGCCTGGGCGGCGAGGCGCCGACGGTGACCGACGCGAACCTCGTGCTGGGCTATCTGCCCGAGGAACTGGCCGGCGGGGCGCGGCATCTGGACAAGGCCGCCTCGGCGGCCGCCATCGCGGCGCGGCTGGGCGACCCGCTGGGGCTTGAGGCCGAGGATGCCGCCTATGGCATCCGCGAGGTGGTGAACGCCAACATGGCCCGCGCCATCCGCGCCGTGACCGTGGAGCGGGGGGTGGACCCGCGCGACTTCACCCTGGTCGCCATCGGCGGCTCGGGCCCCGTGCATGCCGCCGCCATCGCCTCGCTCCTGTCGATGGACAAGCTGCTGATTCCGGCCACCCCCGGCGTCTTCACCGCCATGGGCATGCTTTCGGGCGATATCGAGCGTTATTTCACCGCCCCCATCGGCCGCGTGGTCGAGGATGTCGATCTGGCGCGCCTTGCCGAGGCGACCGAGGATCTGCGCCGGCAGGCCATCGCTAACCTGCGCGAGGAAGGCATCCCCGAGGAGGCGATGGAATTGTTGCCCGAGGCGAACATGCGCTTCCGCGGTCAGGAAATGTCGCTGGCCATCCCCTTTGCCGAGCCGTTCGATCCGGTCCGCGTGCGCGAGGATTTCCTGGAGACCTATCGCTCGATCTACAGCTATGTGTCCTCCGACGCAGTCGAGGTGGTCGGCATCCGCATGACCGGCCGCGGGTTGCGGCAGGGGCGGCTGGACTTCCGCAAGCTCTCGGCTCCGGATCACGAAGAAGCGGGGCCGGTCTCGCAGCGCAAGGTCTATTTCGGCAAGGATGCCGGCTGGATCGAAACCCCGGTCTATGACCGCACCCGCTCGCCGCGCCGGCTGACCGGCCCGGTCGTCCTGGAATCGAACGACTCGACCGTGGTCGTGCCGCCGGATGCCACCGTCGAGCGCGACGACTTCCTGAACCTTCACATCCGCCTTTCGTAAGGAGCGCAGCCATGGCCGAGATTTCCGCCAATGACCCGATCACCTTCGCCGTGCTGAAAAGCGCCGTCGAATCCATCGTCGACGACATGGCCTATACGGTGATGCGGACGGCGCGTTCGCCCATCGTCCGCGACGTGCTGGATTATTCGACCACCATGTGCGACGCCAAGGGCCGCATCCTGGCGCAGGCCAAGACCGTGGCGCTGCATCTGGGGGCCGTGCCCGACGCCATGGAGGCGCTGCTGGCGCGGTTCCAGGGCGACCTGCATCCCGGCGACGTCATCATCTTCAACGATCCCTATGACGGCGGCATGCACCTGCCCGACATCTTCATGTTCAAGCCGATCTTCCACGGCGACGAACATCTCGGCTTCTCGGTGGTGATCTGCCACCATTGCGACGTGGGCGGCCGCGTGCCCGGCTCGAACGCCAGCGACTCGACCGAGATCTTCCAGGAGGGGCTGCGCCTGCCGCCGCTGAAGCTTTATGACCGCGGGGTCCGCAACGACATCGTGTTCCAGATCATCGAGCGCAACGTGCGCCTGCCCGATCTGGTCATCGGTGATCTTGAGGCCCAGTTGGCGACCTGCGCGCTTGGCGAGCGCGAGTTGCTGCGCATCGTCGACAAATACGGTGCGCCGACCTTCAACCGGTTCCTGGCCGATTTCCTCGATTACGGCGAGCGCCTGACCCGCAACGAGATCGCCAACTGGCCGGATGGAAGCTACGAGTTCACCGATTACATCGACGGTGACGGCTTCGACCCGGCGCCGATCCCGATCAAGGTGACGATCACCGTCAAGGGCGACCATCTGGACGTGGATTTCACCGGCTCATCGCCGCAGGTCAAGGGCGCGATCAACTCGACCCTGTCCTTCGTGAAATCGGCGACCTATCTGGCGATCCGCTGCACGCTGGACAGCGAGGTGCCGAACAATTCCGGCATGTATCGTGCCATCGACATCGCGGCCCCGAAGGGCTGCTTCCTGAACCCGCATTTCCCGGCGCCGGTGGCGGCGCGCGCGCTGACCGGCTATCGCGTGGTCGATACCGTGCTGGGCGCGCTGGCCAAGATCGTGCCGACGCGCGTCGCCGCGGCGGGCGAAGGCGGCAACTCGGTGGTCTGTCTGGGCGGCTATGACAAGGAGACCCGCCAGCCCTTCGTCATGGTCGACATGATCAACGGCGCTCTGGGTGCACGTGCCACCAAGGACGGCATCGACGCGATCACCAACCCGTCGCAGAACATGTCGAACATGCCGGTCGAGCTGATGGAATCGACCTATCCGATCCGCATCGAGGAATATTCGCTGCGCACCGATTCCTGCGGGGCGGGCAAGCAGCGGGGCGGCCTGGGCGTGGTGCGCCAGTATCGCCTGCTGGCCGAAGATGCGGTGCTGCAACTGCGCGCCGACCGCTACGAGCATCGGCCCTATGGGCTGTTCGGCGGCAATCCGGCAGCACCCTCGCGCAACCTGCTGAGCCTGAACGGCGGCGCGTTCGAACTGCTGGACAGCAAGGTCACGCGCAATGTCGCAAAAGGCGACGTGATCCGGCACGAACAGGCCGGGGGCGGCGGCTATGGCGACCCGCTGCTGCGCCCGCTGGAGCAGGTGCTGGAGGACGCGCTGGACGGCAAGATCACCCCGGCCTTTGCCCGCGAGCATTATCGCGTCGTGATCGAGGATGGCCGCATCGACGAGAAGGCCACGGCCGAGTTGCGCAACCTGCAACCGGAACTGGCCTGATGCCCGATCTGCGCCGTTTTGCGATCAACCAGATCACCACGCGCGACTGGACCCTTGAGCAGGCGGTGAACGGCTATGCCCGGCAGGGCGTCGCCGGGATCGGGGTCTGGATGGAATATCTGGACGCCGCCGGGATCGGGCAGGGCGCCCGGCTGATCCGCGATGCCGGGCTGTTCGTGCCCTGCCTTTGCACCAGCGCCTGGGTCAATATCGCGGACAAGAGCGGCTTCAACGCCGCTCTTGCCGAAAACCGTCGCCGCCTGGACGCGGCGGCCGAGATCGGCGCGCCTTGCCTGGTGATCGTGCCGGGCGGGCTGGCGACGGGCGAAAAGGATCTGGCGGCGGCGCGGTCGCGGGTGATCGGGGCGCTGGAAGAGCTTTTGCCCCATGCCCGGCAGGTCGGGGTCAAGCTGGGCCTTGAGCCCCTGCATCCGATGTATGCCGCCGATCGCAGCTGCCTCAACAGCTTCGCGCATTGCCTGGATCTTTGCCGCAGCCTGGGCGAGGGCACGGGCATCGTCGCCGATACCTATCATTGCTGGTGGGATGCCGGCTTCATGCCGGGGCTGCGCGAGGCGGGGCCGGAAAATATCCTGACCTTCCATCTCTGCGACTGGCTTGTGCCGACCCGCGATCTATACCATGACAGGGGCATGATCGGCGACGGCGTGGTCGACTTCGCGGCTTACAAGGCGCTTCTCGACGAGATCGGCTATGACGGTCCCTTCGAGATCGAACTGTTCTCGCAGTTCGACTGGTGGCTGCGCGACGGCGACGAAACGGTCGCCGTTTCGGTCGAGCGTTGTGCGCCCTTCGTGGCGGAAAGGCGGAAGGTGCCGTGCTGAACGGCCCTTCGATGCAAGTGGTGGGGGGCAGATGGCGGAGAAACCCGCTATCCGGGATGCGATCCGGACGCAGGAAAGGATCCTGGCGGCAGCGCAGGCGGAATTCGCGCGCCGCGGCTATGACGGCGCGCGCGTGGATGCCATCGTGGCCCGGGCCAAGGTCAGCAAGAACCTGCTCTACCACTATTTCCGCGGCAAGGAGGATCTGTATATCCGCATCCTCGAACGTACCTATGAAACGCTCCGCCGCCGGCAGAGCGATGTTCCGGTGAACGGACTCGACCCGCTCAGCGCGATGATCCGGCTGTGCGAGAACACCTTCCGGGTCTTCGTCGAGGAGCCGGACGTGATCGTGATGCTGAACACCGAGAACCTGTATCGCGCCCGGCATATCGCCAAGTCGACGATCATCCGCAGCATGTATGACCGGCTGTCGGAAAACCTGCGCGAGATCCTGCGCCAGGGCGAAGAACAGGGCGTCTTCCGCAAGGGCGTCGATCCGGTCGAGCTGTATATCTCGATCTCGGGCCTGGGCTATTTCTACCTGTCGAACCGGCACACGCTGTCGATGCTGTTCAATCGGAAGCTGAGCGCCCCCGAGAACATCGAGCACCGCCAGGCGCATCTGGTCGACATGGTGATCAGCTATCTGACCCGCAAGCCCGAGCCCGGAGACTGGACGCCGGACCTGGCGCGCTGAACCCGGCGCGCCGGCAAGGATCATCCCGACCGCGAGGATTGGCATGGCTGACCGGAATGCCGGCCGCTTCATCGGCACCGCCATCGGGCCGATGCTTTGGGGCACGACCTATGTCGTCTTTGTCGGGGCATTGCCGACGGATCACCCGGTCCTGATCTCTGCCCTGCGGGCGCTGCCGGCCGGGCTCCTGATGCTGCTGCTGGTCCGGCGCCTGCCGCCGCTTCGCATCCTGTTTCCCGTCACCGTCCTGGCGCTGACCAATATCGGCTTGTTCTTCGCGTTGCTGCTGATCAGCGCGGCCCGGCTGCCGGGCGGGATCACCGCCACGCTGGCCGCCTGCCAGCCGCTGCTGGTCGCACTGCTGGCATGGCCGCTGCTGGGACGGCGGCCAGGGATGGGCCAGATCGGGCTGGCGGTGCTGGGCATGGCCGGCG
This sequence comes from Paracoccus sp. P2, assembly GCF_046335115.1. Classification (NCBI taxonomy): domain Bacteria; kingdom Pseudomonadati; phylum Pseudomonadota; class Alphaproteobacteria; order Rhodobacterales; family Paracoccaceae; genus Paracoccus; species Paracoccus sp. P2. The sequence continues at coordinate 77,233 of NZ_JBGOSN010000012.1, forward strand.
TCGGGCTGATGGTGCTGAACGGCGGCCTTGCCTTCGACCCGACCGGCGTGCTGGCGGGGATCGGCGCGGCCTTGTCCATGGCGCTCGGCATCGTGCTGATGGAACGCTGGCGCGATCTTGCGCCGCCGGTGCAGATGACGACATGGCAATTGCTGATCGGCGGTATCCTGATCCTGCCCTTTGCCTTGCTGGTCGAGGGCCTGCCCGTGCATTGGGAGATGCGAAACACGCTGGGCCTGGGCTATCTGGTGCTGTTCGCAACCGCCCTGGGCTACTGGCTTTGGGTCGGCGGGGTGCAGCGATTGGGCAGCCGGGTTTCGGTGCTGGCCTTTCTCAGCCCGGTGGTGGCGCTGGTCCTTGGCATCGGCATCATGGATGAGACGCTGGACGTGCAGCAGGTGCTGGGCGTGGTGCTGGTTTTCCTGTCCATCGGCCTTTCGGTAAGGGGTCGGGCATAAGGTCGCCTGCCGGGCAAGCCGATGCCGCCGGCATTTCCCGCCGCCGGCGAAGATCATGGCGATGCCCGTGCCGACGAAAGGCAAGCCTGCCGGTCGGGAAGCCCGGACCCGGACGGGCGGGATGGAGCAGGGCAGAGCGGAAAACGGCCCGCCAGGCTGTTTTCCCGGCCTGCAAGGGTGCAGGGGCCGGGCTCGGCTTCCTTCGGTGTCCCGGTGCGGTTCTGACCGTGAAGGAGGACGATCATGGCCGAGAAGCGACACAAGCCCGACGAGATCGTGACGAAGCTGCGGCGGCTTGATGTGCTGCGCGGCCATCCTGCTCGGGAGTTGGAGCCTCCGGCAAACCCGGAGCGGTTCATGCCGCCAAACGTGTTGGTGCGATCAAGGAGCCGATCTTCGGTAAGCCCGACATGGAACAGGTCGGCACGTCGCATGTGGAACGGCAGAACCTGACGATGCGCATGGGGATGTGCCGCTTCACCCGCCCGACGAATACCTTCTCCAAGAAAGCGGAAAACCATGCTTGCGCGGTCGCTCTGCACGTCATGCACTACAACTTCTGCCGCATCCACAAGTCGCTTCGTGTGGCTCCCGCCATGGCGGCTGGGGTTACTACCCGGCCCTGGGATGTTGAGGACATTGTGGCGCTGATCGAAGCGGCAGAGGAACCACCGAAGAAGCGCGGCCCCCACAAGGTGCGCAAGAAAGACAATTCAAGCTGACCCCCGCCCGCTTGCCGGCGGCTCCTTGCCGTGATGCCCGTTGCGCGGGACCGGCTGCGGAAACATGCGGCCGGCGCGGCATTCTTTCCAGCCCTATCACCAGCTTGCGCGATAGTTCCGATCCGGGGGGCGCAATTCCACCCCTTCGACCCCAAGTCTTGATCAGCTGGCCGGATTTCCGGGCGGTGTCATGGCCGATCGGGTCGTGGGCATCGACAAGGAAAACGTCGCCCTGGCCCCGAAGGACATCCGCCAGGCCCGGCAGGGCAAGCCGCCGGAAAGCTTGCCGCGGGACGGCACCGATCCGAAACGCGGGGCTGCCGGCTGCCGCTGACGGTCGGCGGATATTCGAAAGGTGAAGCGGGGGAACCCGCTGACCCCCGATCTTCCGGTAAATTGCCGCACCAAGGCGTGGCCGAAATCTGCGCTGGTATGCGGCATTCAAAAGCTGGAAGGTGAAACGGCGGATTCAGGTCCGCCGTTTTCGCTGATTGCAGAACACGAGGATTCCATGACCAAACGAGTCGCCCTGACCGATGCGCTCAGCGGAGTGACCGAAATCTTTGCCCAGCCGCCATGGCGCCTTGACGGCATCCGCCATTTCCAGAATGGCGACCTGGTGAAGCTGGTCCATGACGACGGAACCGTCCGGCTTGTTCCGGTCAGGCCCTGCACCTCCGGGTTGTTCGAGCGGTTTCGCGACTGGTGAGACGACATCCGCCGGTCCGAGCTTGCCGACGGGCAGGGACCGCAAAAGGTGGCGATCCGCACGACTTTCCCCGCATGCCGGACCGTGGGGCCGCCGGGCTGGTGCGCTGTTGGCGGCCTCAGTCCTGCTGGGAATAGCCGGAGCGGTTCTGCCGGATCGCCAGCGTCATGGACTTCCGGACGGACCGGGCCAGGAACAATCCCGCCGCCGCGACGATCACCAGGCCGATGCCGCCCAGGGAATATGCCAGGAAAACTCCCAGCAGCGGCAGGCCCAGGAAAAGCGCCAGGCTGACTCCGATCAAACCGCCGATTGTCGCGGCGAGAACATAGATGACCAACTCTCCGCCCGGAGAACCGTAGTCGTATTCGAAGGCTTCGCTGTCGGCGGTTTCGGCACAATGGTACTTCGTCAACATGGCACTCCTCGTCATATTCCGCCTTGGGCAAATATCGATTGGCCGGCGTGTCTCGAAAGGTTGAACGGGGCGAAAGCGCCGGTTCATCGCTGCGGGCTGGCCCGCCCCTTGAAGGGAATCAGGCGGGCGGTCGCCCGGATCGGCGCCGCTTCGGGCCGCCCATCCGCCGCGATCCGGCCGATCTGGTCGCGAAAACCGCTGAGTTGTCGAAGCAGCCCGCGGATATGCCATTCAAGATCGTCGATATCCTCGTCGCGCAGGGCCTTGCCGTCGGCATAGGCCCGGCAATAGGCGATCTTCGCATGAGCCTCGGAAAGCTTGCGTTCCAGGATTTTCGTGACCTTCGCCGCCGGCACGCCCGGCTGGTTCAGGTCCATGTCCTGCGCGTCTTCCAGGCCAAGCTCCCTGATGAATCCCGCCAGGAACTCGGCGCTGTTGCCAAATTCGTAGAACGCGCCTTTTTGCGGCGGATCGTCCAGCGCATAAAGCCCGACGCGGCAATTGGGGTTCCTGTCCGTCAACTCGATCGCCATGGCCAGCAGATCCGCCGAATCCTTGCCCTGCTGCCTGCGGATCGCGATCATCATCGCTGAATCGACAATTCCAACCATTGCTTCCTCTGGATCGAACGGCCGGCCGCATGCCACCGCGATTTTCTGGGGGCGCGGCGCGCCCGAGCCGGACGCGCCTGCCGTTTTCATGCCTCAGGCGGCGTGTTCGTCGCTCAGGCCCAGGCTGGCCAGCAGCCCGCCGCCCAGCAGCCCGTCCACGGCATCGCCCAGCGGTGCGAGCAGATCGCCCGCATTGCCGCTGCCCAGCAGCCCGCCGACCGTATCGGTCACGCCGCCCAGAAGGTCGCTTTCGCCGCCCAGCAGCCCGTCCAGGGTATCGGCGACGCCGGCGAGCAACTCGTCGCTGCCGCCCAGCAGGTCGTTCAGCAGGCCGCCGGGATTGTCGCTCCCCTCTCCCAGCAGGCCGTGGCCAGTCAGATCGCCCAGCAAGCCGTCCTGGCCGGTGACCGGCGCAAGCAGCCCGTCATCGCCCACGACACGACCCAGCAGGCCCTCGGAGCCGCTGATGCCGCCCAGGGTGCCGTTGTTGCCGGTCAACTCGCCCAGCAGGCCGCCATCGGCGAGGACCGGATCCAGCAGGCCATCCCCCGGCGCGACGCCCAGCAGGCCCGTCAGCGTGCCGGTGACGGTATTCAGCAGCCCGCCCTGGCCGCCGAGCAGCCCGCCGAGCAGGTCGTCGCCGCCCAGCACGCCGCCGACCACGCTGTCGAGCGTGCCGGTGACGGTATTCAGCAGCCCGCCCTGGCCGCCCAGCAGCCCACCGAGGAGGCCACCCTGACCTCCCAGAAGCCCACCGAGCAACCCGCCCTGGCCGCCGAGCAGCCCACCGAGCAGGTCGTTGCCGCCCAACACGTCGCCGAGAACGGTGTCCAGCGTTCCGGTCACGGTTCCCAACAGGCCGTCTTCACCGCCGAGCAGCCCGCCCAGAAGGTCGCCTCCGCCCAGCACGCCGCCCAGCAGGCCCGACAGGCCGGCGGACGGGCCGCCAGCCACGCCATCCTTTAGCAGGCCGGTGCCGGTCAGGTCGCCCACAAGCCCCTGCGAGCCGGTGATGGAGCCCAGGGCTCCCTGGTCGCCGATCAGATCGCCCAGCAGCCCCTGGGAGCCGGTGATCGTGCCCAGCAGGCCGTTGTTGCCGGTGAGATCACCCAAGAGCCCGCCATCCGCCAGGATCGGATCGAGAATGCCGGCGGAACCGTCCACCCCGTCACCCAGGAGAGGAACGCCCAGCAGACCAAGCCCCAGCCCGCCCAGCAGGCCATTCTGGCCCAGGAGGTCGCCCAGCAGGCCCTCCGAGCCGGTGATCGCGCCCAGCAGGCCCTCATTGCCGGTCAGGTCGCCCAGAAGCCCGCCGTCACCCAGGATGGGATCAAGGAAACCCTGCACCTTGTCCGCACCGTCGGTCCCGTCGGTCGGATCGGTCCCGTCGGTCGGGTCGGTCCCGTCAGTCGGATCGGTCCCGTCGGTCGGGTCGGTTCCGTCGGTCGGGTCGGTCCCGTCGGTCGGATCGGTTCCGTCGGTCGGATCGGTCCCGTCGGTCGGGTCGGTCCCGTCGGTCGGATCGGTTCCGTCGGTCGGGTCGGTCCCATCAGTCGGATCGGTGCTGTCGGTCGGTTCGGACGGATCGTTCGAATTGCCGATGATGGCGCCTCCGGTGAGGGCGGCCAGGGCGGCCGAGCCCAGGGCCCAGACGCTGGCCGGGCCATCGTCAAGCATGCCGGAGCCAAGGCCGGCTGCGGCCTCCTCGTCGCCATTCGCCAGAATGACCGTGCCGTCGCCCAGGACCAGCCGATGCGCTGCGCCGTTCGCCGCCGCCGTGTAGAAATCCCTGATCAGCAATTCGTCGCCGGTGTGCATCCGCACGATCAGGTCGTTGCCGGACTTGAAATAGCCGCCGATAGACGCCGGCAACGCTGGAATGGTTACATCGATCAGCGTACCGGCCTGAATGATGCTTTGAGCCATGGAATCATCCTTTTGGGGCGGCCCTGGGTCAGCATGGGCCAAGACAGATATTTCGTATAGGTATCTATGCGATGGTATGTGTTCCTAACACATACTAAAGAACAGTAAAGCTGCGAAGGATTGCTTTCGATGCCGCCCTGCCCGATAGGATGGGGTGACGCGATCCCGTCTCTCTTGCCGTGCCGGCGGCCGTTGGCCAGAATCGCGTCATTGTCGGGTTCACAAGGAAAGAGATGACCGAGATTTCCGATGCCGAGGGCCCCGATCCGGGCGAACTGGCCCCGCTGCCGGGGGGAATGCGCAGGGATCTGGCCAATGCGGTCCGCCCCATCCTGCAGGCCCTGGCGCGGATGATCGCCACCGACAGGCGCGCGGTGGTGCTGGCCAACCAACGCGGCGAGATCCTGTTGGCGAATCGCTCGGCCCAGCAACTCGGGATCGGGCAGGCTGCGCTGACCGCGCGGCTGGACTGGGCCGGGGCCTGCGCCCGCGCCCGGCGCTCGGGCAGCGTCTCGGCGCATTGGAGCGAGAACGGCCAGAGTTTCGAGGGCGAGGTGGTGCATGTCCCCCTGGGCCCGGCCGAGGGCTATCTGCTGCGGCTGGCCGAAAGCGACCAGGAATCCACCTGGCTGCGCAACCGCGCGCGCTCGGCCATGCTGATGCGGGTGGCCCATGACCTGCGCACGCCGATCCAGTCGCTGCTGGCCTCGGCCGATGCGCTGATGAAGGGGCAGGGCGGGGCCGGGGCGGCAGACGATGCCGGCGCCAGTATGCGCCGCGCCGCAGAACTGGCGTTGGAGCATATCAGCAACGTGCTGGCCGTGATCCGCGGCGAGCAGAACCCCGGCGGCGTCCAGCCGGACGAGGATTTCCGCATCGTCGAGGAAATCGGCAATTTCATCGCCCTGGTCGAGCCGATCGCCGCCGCGCGTGCGACCGAGGTGCGGCTGAGCGTCGATGCGCCGCCCGACCTGACGCTGCGCGGGCCGCTGCGCTTCGTGCGGGCGCTGTGCCAGAACCTGATCGACAATTCCGTCAACCATGGCGGCGGGCGGGTCGAGTTGCGGCTGTCCTGCGCGCCGCTGGCCGATCCGCTGCCCGGCGACGAGCCGGCGGCCGAGATCTGGCGCGTCGGGATCGAGCTTCTGGACGAGGGGGGCGGCCTGCCGCCGGCGCAAAAGGCCCGCCTGGCCAAGGCGCTGGGGCTGCCGCTGGACCCGGCGACGCTTCCCGCCGTGCCGCCGGACAAGCGGCCATCGGCGGGGCTGAACGTGCTGGCCCATGCCCTGAAGCAGCTGGGCGGTCGGATCGAGATCCAGGACCGCGGCAGCGACGGCTTGCCGCTGCCGTCCGGCGAGTCCGGCCGGGTCATCGGTACCGTCTTCCGCGTCAGCTTCAGCCTGCCGCGCGCGCCCGACATGCGCCGGCAGCCCATGGCCGGGCCGGCGCAGGACCAGCCGGTGCTGGCAGGCCGGATGCTGATGCTGGTCGAGGACAGCCCGGCCAGCCGCGACTGGCTGGGCCATCTGCTGCGCAGCTTCGGCGCCGAGGTGGTGGCGGCAGGCAGCGGCCCCGAGGCGCTGGCGATGCTGTCGCGCGACGAGCTGGCCGGCCGGGTCGAGCTGGTGCTGACCGATGTCACCCTGCCGCGGATGAGCGGGATCGAGCTTGCCGCCCGGCTCAAGGCCGGGGATCCGGCCTCGGCGGCGCGCTGGCAGGGCAAGGTGGTCGGGCTGACCGCCCATGCCGATGATCGCATCAAGGAGGCCTGCCGCCAGGCGGGAATGGTCTGCGTGCTGGAAAAGCCGATCCGGCCCGATACGCTGCGCGATGCCCTGGCCGGGATTCTTGCGGGCAACGCTTCGGGGCAAAGCCCCGGCGCGGTGCCGATGCGCTGCGAGCGTGCCGCCCTTGATCCGGTCATCGCCGCCGACCTGGCCGAACGCGTCGGCGGCGATGCGGCGCGCGGCTTTATGCTGCGCGCCCTGGCCGAGGCGCAATCGGTGCTGGACGAACTGCGCCAGGAAGGGGTCGGCCAGGATACCGGGCGGCGGCTGCACGCCGCCACCGGTGCCAGCGGGCTGACCGGCCTGGCCCTGGTCGAAAACCGCCTGCGCGCCATCGAAAAGGCCGTCGAGGCGGGTCAGCCGGACCTGGAGCCGCTGTTCGGCCCCCTGGACGAGGCGCTGGCGCAAAGCCGCCGCTTGGTCGAGGATATGGCGTGAACGGGCTGTTCTCTGCCTTTGCGATGGGATACCCTGTCCACGCCGTGGATAGGGGGATGTCGCTGCGCCGGTTCTCGATGTCACTCGACGGCCCGCCGCCCTCGGGCGGGCGGCGATGCCGAAAGCAGAAACCATGAATGAACAACAAGAAAACACAATTCGGGTGCTGATCGCGGACGATCACGCCATGATCCTGGAAATGCTCGAGATGTATCTGACCGGCGTCCCGGACATCGCGGTCGAGACCGTCCCCGACCTGCCCGCCGCGCTGGAGGCGATCGACCGGCACGGGCCCTTTGACCTGGTGCTGGTCGACCTGGACATGCCGGGGATGGATGGCGTCGCAGGCCTGGGCAAGGCGCTGGCGCATAACGGCGGCAAGCCGGTCGGCATCCTGACCAGCAACCCCCCGCCGCGCGTGGTCGAGGAAGTGATGGCGCTTGGCGGGGCGGGGATCGTGCTGAAGACCACCTCGCTCAAGAACCTGGCCAACGAGATCCGCTTCATGGCCGGCGGCGGGCGCTATCTGCCGGTCGAGCTGGTGGAAAAGCGCCAGCAGGTGCAGGAAGAACAGGGGGCGCTGCTGTCCAAGCGGGAATCCGAGGTGCTGGGGCTTCTGGCCGAGGGCAAGCTGAACCGCGAGATCGGCGTGGCGCTGAACCTGGCCGAGCCGACGGTCAAGATGCATGTCAAGGCGGTCTGCAAGAAGCTGGGCGTCAGCAATCGCACGCAGGCGGTCATCGCCGCGCGCGACCGCAAGCTGATCTGAAACCGCACCCGTCCGCCCATGCCGAGACCCGTCATCGTCTTTGCCGGCGCCGTCTATCCGGGCCAGTTCGGCCCGCTTTGCGATTATCTGCGCCGGGCTGGCATGGCCGAGACCTATTTCCTGACCACGCCCGGCCATCGCCAACGCAACCGGGACAAGGGCGCCCATATCCTGGCCTTCCAGCCCGACGGTCCCATCACCGGCCCCGCACATTATTACTATACCGCCAAGCTGGAACGCTCGGCCCGGATCGGGCGGGGGCTGCTGCTGGCGCTGCGGGACTTCCAGAAGCGCCGCCCCATCGACGTGGTGGTGGCGCATTCCCTGTGGGGCGCGCCGCATTTCCTTTATGACGAGATCGACGCGGCCATCGTCAGCTATGTCGAATTTCCCAGCTTTCGCGCACATGGCTGGGATCCGGCCTATCCGCCCGACCTGGCGCAGCGCATGAGCGACAAGAACACCGAGATGCTGCATTTCCATCAGGCCTTGCGCAGCGATCTGGTGATCTGCCCCAGCCATCACGCCAAGATGATGTTCCCGCCCGCCCTGCGCGGCAATATCGAGGTGCAGCTGGAGGGGCTGGATTTCGGCCCGGCGCTGGAGCCTCCGCCCGGCCCGCGGCCCTTCACCATCGGCTTTTCGGCCCGCGACCTGTCCAGCGCCAAGGGCTTCGATACCTTCGTGCAGATCGTCGACCGGCTGGCGCGCGAAGGCTTCGATGCGCGCTTCGTCGCCTTGGGCGGGGCGGATGGCTCGACCTATGGCTATGAGCAGCAATGGGTGCAGCGCCGATATGGCGGCGAGGTGGCGGATTTCTGTGCCCATCTGATGCGGGAATTTCCCGCCGCCGCGGCGGTGCTGGAACGGCCCGGCAAGCTGCCCTACGAGGATTTCGTGCGGGAACTGTCGCAGATCGACCTGTTTCTCTATCCCCTGCGCCATGGCGTCGCGAATTGGGGCTTGCTGGAGATCCTGGGGCGGGGCGGATGCGTGATCGCGCCCGACCGCGGCTATCCGGCGGAACTGATCCGCGACGATGTCAACGGCGTCCTGCTGCCCGACCGGATCGAGTGCTGGCTGGAGGCGATCCGGGTGCTGAAGGACGATCCCGCTAGGCGGGCGCGGCTGGGCCGAGGCGCGCGCATCCTGGGCCAGGCCCATACGCTCCAGGCCGTCGCGCCGCGCTACATGACGCTGTTCAGGCAGGCGATGGACAATCGTGCCCGCCGGCTGGGCGCGGCGTCAAAACCGGGCGTTGACGGATAGGCCGAAGACCTGCCGCTCGTCCTGGGGCTGGTGCCGGACCGGCACGGCCGCATAAAGCGAGACCGGGGTCTGGGCGATGTCGAAGGTCAGCGACAGGCCGATGCTGCTGCGGATATGCGCGTCGTCGTCGATGCGTCCGCCCAGGGTGTCGTCGAGCCCCCAGACCGAGCCGATATCGGCGAATATCCCGCCGCGGAAGGCGACGCCCATCGCCTTGCCCAGGTCACGCTGCACCTCGGCCGAGACGACCAGATGGCGGTTGCCGCCCAGGAAGTCGTCGCCATCGGCGGGACCGATGCCGCGCGGCGCGAAGCCGCGAAAGCTGTCGCCGCCAGGAAACACCCGGTCCAGCGCCGTGGTGTCATTGCCCGAGAGGCCGGCGACCATCCCGCCGTCCAGCCCCAGCATCAGCAGGGTTCCCCGGCCCAGCACATGCCGCGAGGCCAGCTCCAGCCGGGTTTCCGAAGTCGGACGCGATGTGCCTAGGTTCCACAGGAATTGCTCGAACCGCAGGAAAAGCCCGCCGGCCTTCCCCTTGTCGCCATGGCTGAAGCCCAGGCGCAGGAAGGGGGCCTCGATCTGGCCCTGCTCCTGGTAGAGCAGGGGACTCGCATCGGCGTCCAGGCCGAACAGCCGATGGTCGCGCCAGCCGATGCCGTATTCGATGCGCGTGGCCTCGGTGGGCGTGGCGGCCAGGTAGAACTCGGCCTGGTGGCTGCGGACCGAGAATGCCAGATCGCTGAAATTGCTGCGCTGGCCCAGGATGTCGATGCCGAAATGCAGCCCCGGCCCGAAGGCGTCGGGCCGATAAAGGCCGATGTCGAAGCTCTTGGCGTCGCGGCTGAAATCGCCATGCACCGCCGAAAAGGTATCGGGCAGCAGGTTGTATTGCTCATAGGACAGGGTTCCGGTCAGGCTGCGGTCGTTCACCCAGGCGATCGCCGCCTCGATCCGGCCCGGCCTTTGCTCGACCTCGGTCACGTCGATGACCAGCGCATCGCCCTGCCCGGTGACGGAGACGCGCTCGAAGACGCCGGTGGACATCAGGCAGCGTTCCACCTCGGCCAGTTCGGCTGCCTCCAGCGGAATCTCCTCCAGCGCGCCGCAGGTGCGGCGGATGTCGTCGGGGGGGATGAACGCGGCGCCGCGCACCTCGACCCTTTCATAGATGCGCGCCGCGGCGGGCAGGGCCAGCGCCCCCAGCAGCAGGGCGGCGTTGACGAGGGTCTTGGGCCGGCGTCGGACAGCGATGGGGAGCATGGGAGATCGCATCATGTTCAAGGGTTAGCGCAGCCTGGCGCGCAGCAGGGGGCGGATCAGGTAGCTGAGGATGGATTGCTTGCCGCTTTCGATATCGACCTGCGCCACCATGCCGGGGCGGATCGGATATTCCTCGCCGAAGCGTTCCAGATAGCTGCGCTCGGTCTGGACCATGACGCGATAGAAATCCTGCGGGCCGGTCGGGGTATCTTCCTCGACGGTGTCCTCGGAGATTTGCGTGACGCGCCCGCGCAGGTCGCCATAGACGGCGAAATCATAGGCGGTGATCTTGACGCTGGCCGGCATGTCGGGGGCGATGAAGGCCACGTCCCGCGGCAGGATCTTGGTCTCGATCAGCAGCTGGTCGTCGATGGGGGTGATCTCCATGATCGCCTCGCCGGGCTGGACGACGCCGCCCAGGGTGGTGATGGCGATGTTGTTGATCCGCCCCTCGACCGGGGAACGGACGACGGTGCGGCGCAATTCGTCCTCTTTCCGCACCAGATCCTGCTGCAACTGGGACAGCTTGGCGCGGCGTTCGGCCAGATCGCGATAGGCGTCCTGGACATAGCCGTTGCGCGCCTCGCTGATCTTGCCGTCCAGCTCGGCGCTTTTTTGCTGCAATTGCAGCAGGTCGATGCGGCTGACCGAGCCGCCGGCCGCCAGCGGCCTGAGGATGTCCAGCTGTTCCTGGACCGAGACACGCTCCTGCTCCAGCGCCGCAAGCGAGGATTCCAGCCGGGTGCGCCGGGCCTTGAACAGCCGCAATTCGGTCTGCTGCGTCGCGGTCGGATCGGGGCCGAAATCCAGCGCCGGCTTTTCCAGGACTTCGGCGTCCAGCCGCGCCACCTCGGCCTCCAGGGCCTCGATCTCGGCTTGCGCGGCCAGGAAGGCGGCGCGCGGGCGCGTCGCATCCAGATGGGCGATGACCTGGCCCTGCCGGACCACGTCGCCCTCGGCCACCAGCAATTCGGCGAGGATGCCGCCCTCGAGGCTCTGGATCGTCTGCAAGCGGCGCAAGGGAATGACCCGGCCGTCGCCGCGGGTGATCTGGTCGATCTGCGCCAGCGCCGCCCATGCGACGGCGACGATCACCGCCAGGAAGACGATCTGGATGGTCCATCTTGCCTGCCGCAGCGCCAGCCGCCGATAGCTACCATCGATATGGCTGGCGCTGACCGTATCGTCACCGTTCATGTCACCACGTGAACGGGCGTCTGCTGCACCCTGTTCGCCCTGGCCGCATTGAGGATCTGCATCAGATCCCCGTCACGCACGACCCGCCCGTCCTTCAGCACCACCGCGCGGCTGGCCAGCCCCAGCACCTCGCGCTTGTGGGTCGAGATGACGGCCGTCCGCCCCTCCAGCCATTCGCGCAGGAAACCGATGACCTTGGCCTCGGTTATATGGTCGAAGGCCGAGGTCGGCTCGTCCAAGAGCACGATGCGCGGATCCTGCAGGATGACCCGCGCCAGGCCGATGGCCTGCTTTTGCCCGCCCGAGACATTGGCATTGCTGTAGATCTGCAGGTCCAGGCCGCGCACATGGCGGCGGACATAGCCGCCCAGCCCCACCGCATCCAGCGCCGCCAGCAATTCCTCGTCGCTGTGCAACCCGTGATCCAGCAGCAGGTTGTCGCGCAATGTGCCCTGGAACAGCGCGACATTCTGCGGCAGGTAGCCGATCTGCCGGCGCCGGTCGATCGGGTCGATCTGGCTGAGCGCGAGGTTGTCGACCAGCACCGCCCCGTCCTGCGGATCGATCAGCCCGGCCAGCAGGCGCAGCAGCGTGGACTTGCCGGCGCCGTTCCCGCCCAGCAGCGCGATCTTTTCGCCTGCCGCCAGGGTCAGCGCCGGGATGCTGACGACCGGCGCGGCCTCGGGGTCGTGGCGATAGCTGACCTCTTCCAGCCGGTATGCGCCCGACAGGGCCGGGGCGCGGACGTAATGGCGGTCGGCGGGACGCTCGACCGGGGTCTTCATGATCTCGTCCAGCCCCTCCATCGCGGCGCGGACATGCTGCCAGCGCGCCAGAAGCCCCGCGACCTGCCCCATGGGCGCCAGCGTGCGGCTGGACAGGAGCGTGCAGGCGATCAGGCTGCCTACCGTCAGGTCGCCCGAACTGATCAGGTAGACGCCGACGATGATGATGCCGGCATAGGCGAATTTCTGCACCGAGCTGACCAGCTGCGACATCAGGTTGGTCAGCCCGCGGGTCTTGACCGCCGTGGTCGCCATGGTCGCGGTCAATTGCGCATAGGCGCGCTGCAACCGCCCCTCGGCCCGCGCCGCCTTGACGGTCTCGAGGTTCGAGACGGTTTCCAGCAGCAGCCCGTTCAGCGCCGCCGCCTCGCGGGTGCTTTCGCGCGAGGCGCGGCCCAGGCGGCGTTGCAACACCAGGCCCGGCAGGATGGTCAGGACCACCGCCGCCACCACGACCAGCGCCAGCGCCCCGCCCAGCCAGGCCAGCACGCCGATGAAGATGATGACGAAGGGAATGTCGCAAAGCGCCGTGACGGTGCCCGAGGTGAAGAATTCGCGCACCGTGGCGAAGTCGCGGACCTGGTTGGCGAACACGCCGGTCGATTTCGGCTGATGCGCCAGGCGCAGGTTCGACACCCGGTCGAAGAGCTGTGCCGAAAGCCGCAGGTCCAGGTCGCGCCCCGACACGTCGATCAGCGAGGCGCGCATGATCCGCAGCAGGATCTCCAGCACGATGGCGATGCCGACGCCGCTGGCCAGGATCCACAGCGTGTCGAAGGCCTGGTTCGGCACCACCCGGTCATAGACCTGCATCGAGAACAGCGCCGTCGCGATGGCCAGCAGGTTCGCCACGAAAGAGGCGATGATGACGTCGCGATAGATCGGCCAGTTGTCCAGCACCGGGCCGATGATCCAGTGCCGCTTTTCGGTGCCGGGCTTGTCCAGCCGGTCCGAGACGATGTCGATGGGCTTGGAGACCAGGATGCGCCCGTCATGGCGTTCGGCCAGTTCCTCGGCCGTCCAGACCGCCCGGCCGCCGCCGGTGGCGGGCAGGATCAGGCTGGCCTGGCCGTCATGCATGGCCTCGAGGATGACGGTGCTGCCGTCGCGCAGGAACAAGAGCGCGGGCAGGCCGTGTTCGGGAAAGCTGGCCAGCGGCTCGTTGCTGATGCGGCAGCTCATGTTGGCGCGGCGCAGCGCCAGCGCGGCCAGCCGGGGCGGCAGGCTTTCGCCGCGGGCGCGCGGCAGCCCGTCGGTCAGCCGTTCGGCCGAGGCCGAGACGCCGTGGACGCGGCACAGCTCGACCAGGCCCAGAACCAGTGGGTCGGCCGCCGGCGATTCGGGGTCATGCTTGGATGCGCTCAACGGTTCAGCCTCCCGCGGAATTGGCGAGGATGAGCGTGCCGAGCACGCCGAGGTCATGCGCTGCCTGGTATTCGGTGCGCTTTCTCGAGTCATAGGTGGCGATGCTATCGATCTGGGCGTCGTAGAGGTCGCGCCCGGTGGTCAGCAGGTCGATCAGTTCCCGCTGGCCGCCGACGAATTGCTGCTCGTAGCTGTCCAGCACCTGCTGGGCCTGCGCCAGCTGGCGGGATTGCGACGTCTCGCTGGCGCGCAGCACCCGCACGCGCTCGACGGCGCTTTGGGCGCCGTTGGCCAGGTTGCGCCGGATCGCCTCCATGTTGGAGCGCGCCGCATCCGCTTCGAGCTTGGCGGATTGGATCTGCCGGCCGCCGAAGCTGCCGGCGTTCAGGTCGACCCCGGCGGCCAGCCCGACCGCGGTGCGGCTGCGCCCGCCGTCCAGGTCGGCGCGGCCCTGCGCCTGCAGGCGGATCACCGGCAACCGTTCGGCCCGCGCCAGCGCGATCCCGGCCTCGGCCACGCCCAGCTCGGCATTGGCGGCGATATAGTCGGGCGACAGGCGCACCGCCGCCTCGACGGCATCGGCCTTGGCATAGCGCCCGGCAAAGCCCAGTTCGGGCGGCTTGGCAACGCTGCCCGGTGCCCGCCCCATCAGGAAGGCGAGCTGCGAAAGCGCCAGCCCGCGCTCGCTGGTCAACTGGTTCAGACGCTCCTCGGTCCGGGCGATTTCCAGCTCCGCACGCGCCACCTCTCCATTGTCGCCCAGCCCGCCCTGGGCCCGCGCGACGGCATGCTGCGCGATCCGCCGAGCAAAGCCCAGATAATCGCGGGTGCGGGCGATCTTCAGGTCCAGGGTCTCGATGTCCAGGTAATAGTTCGCCACGTCCAGCGTCAGCCGCTCGATCGCCATCTTCAACTCGGACACGGATTTGACCCGCTCCTGCGAGGTGCTGGCGATCAGGTTGCGCACCCGGCCCCAGTCATACAGCACCTGCGACACGGTCAGCGTGACGCCGGCGCCGTTGGCATCCGTGGTATTGGTATCGGCCGAAATGCTGAACTGCGGATAGCGTTCGTCCCTGGCGGCCTCGATATCCACCGAGCGGCGCGCGACCTGTTGCCGCATTGCCGTTATCCCCGGATCGCGTTCCGAAACGACAAGCACGGCTTGGGGCAATGTGGTGGCCTGGGCGGCAGCGGGCGTGCCGCCCAGCACGGAAAGGAGCAGGGCGGCGGCCGCAACGCAGCGCCTTCTGGAGGAAATCCGGGGTCTGGAACCGCCGGGCAGCGCGGCGCGCGAGACATTATGTCTTATAAACATCATGAGTGGCATCCGCCGGATCTTCTTCGCAAGGCCGCGCATGTCGGCAGTTCTGTGGTTTTATTCTGGACAAAACAGTTCGTTGCTGCATTACGGCGCGTCGTCAATATGCACAAGACGAACCTGTTCGTCCATTTGCGATAAATGACGAGTTTACGCATTATGTCCACGGCAAGGGGCGCTGCAGGGCGGCGGTTACGGATTGTCATCGTCGGCCGCGAACAGGCCAAGCTGTCCCAGCAGCCCGCCGCCTCCCAGAAGTGACGAGGCGGCGTCGGCCTCGGCCGCATCTTCTCCGAACAGCGTCGCGAGCGCATTTTCGACGGCGGCATCCGCCGCAAAGAGACCTCCATTCCCCATGTCCGCGCCGATCGGGTCCAGCAGCGCCGCCAGGGGATCGGTCACGCCGCCCGTGGCCCGTTCGCCGCTGTCGATGATTTCGTTGAGCAGGCTGTCAATCTCGGGATCGTGGTCCGCCATGGCGTCGCGTGCCGCCGGTTCGGGCTGGACCAGGGCCGCCGCGGGCCCGACCACGCCCAGAAGACTGCCCACAAGGTCGTCGACAAGGGGTGCCTCGGCCGCGGGGTCGATGCCGAAGACATCCTGGTCCGAGAGCAGCCGCTGGAACAGCAGGTCCGTCACCATGTCCGATGCGTCGAGCGCCATGCCCGTCAGGGACGGATCGTCGCCGATCAGGCTTTCCAGGAAACCGTCGTCCTCTCCGTACTCTGCCGCAGTTTCCGCCTCGGCGGGCCCAGGCTCTGCCGCGGCCGGGGCGTCCGCCGGCGGCTGCGCCGCCTGGCCGGCGCCTCCTCCCAGAAGCGCGGCCAGTTCGTCGAGCAGCCCCCCGGCCGCCGGGGTCGCCGGTGCCCCGGAGCCAACGCCTGGCTCTTGCGCCGGGGCCGGATCGGCCGGCCCGACGATCCCGGCGGCGATTTCCTCCAGCGGGCTGCCTTGGCCGGCGAGGGGCGGCAGAATCTCATGCGCCAGGTCGCGCAGGCCCGATACCGCGCCATCCAGGTGGTCCAGCAGGGGCCCGGCCGGGCCGTCGGCCGCGCCCAGCATGCCTTCCGCAGGGGTATTTCCCTCGGGCGCCGGCTCAGCCAAGGAGGCGGCGAGCGTGCCAGGCTCCGGATCGGGGATCGGGCTCGAAATTCCTTCGGCATGGCCGGGTTGCTGGGCCGGGCTGTTGCCCGACGCGCTTCGCCTTCCCAGCAGGGGGCCGGTCAGGCTGCCCAGCAGCCCGCCTGAGCCAAGAATCGGACTCAGCAGCCCGCTCTCGCCCAGGATCGGGGCCGTGATACTGCCCAGCAGCCCGTCCTCGCCCAGGATCGGAGCCGTGATGCCGCCCAGCAGCCCGCTCTCGCCCAGGATCGGCTCCAGCAGGCTTTCCTGGACGGTGCCCATCACGCTGCCAAGCGCGCCATCCTGCCCCAGGACAGGGTCGAGCACGCCGCCCAGCAGCCCGTCCGGCCCCAGGATCGGCTCGATCAGCGAATCCGTGACCGTGCCCAGCACCCTGTCGGCGCCGAGGACGGGCGAGACGAGGCTGTCCAGCAGCCCATCCTTGCCCAGCACCGGGTCGAGAACGGTGCCCAGCACGCCATCCGCACCCAGGATCGGCTCCAGCAGGCTTTCCTGGACGGTGCCCACCACGCTGCCAAGCGCGCCATCCTGCCCCAGGACAGGGTCGAGCACGCCGCCCAGCAGCCCGTCCGGCCCCAGGATCGGCTCGATCAGCGAATCCGTGACCGTGCCCAGCACCCTGTCGGCGCCGAGGACGGGCGAGACGAGGCTGTCCAGCAGCCCATCCTTGCCCAGCACCGGGTCGAGAACGGTGCCCAGCACGCCATCCGCACCCAGGATCGGCTCCAGCAGGCTTTCCTGGACGGTGCCCCCCACGCTGCCAAGCGCGCCATCCTGCCCCAGGACAGGGTCGAGCACGCCGCCCAGCAGCCCGTCCGGCCCCAGGATCGGCTCGATCAGCGAATCCGTGACCGTGCCCAGCACCCTGTCGGCGCCGAGGACGGGCGAGACGAGGCTGTCCAGCAGCCCATCCTTGCCCAGCACCGGGTCGAGAACGGTGCCCAGCACGCCATCCGCACCCAGGATCGGCTCCAGCAGGCTTTCCTGGACGGTGCCCACCACGCTGCCAAGCGCGCCATCCTGCCCCAGGACAGGGTCGAGCACGCCGCCCAGCAGCCCGTCCGGCCCCAGGATCGGCTCGATCAGCGAATCCGTGACCGTGCCCAGCACCCCGTCGGCGCCGAGGACGGGCGAGACGAGGCTGTCCAGCAGCCCATCCTTGCCCAGCACCGGGTCGAGAACGGTGCCCAGCACGCCATCCGCACCCAGGGTCGGCTCCAGCAGGCTTTCCTGGACGGTGCCCACCACGCTGCCAAGCGCGCCATCCTGCCCCAGGACAGGGTCGAGCACGCCGCCCAGCAGCCCGTCCGGCCCCAGGATCGGCTCGATCAGCGAATCCGTGACCGTGCCCAGCACCCCGTCGGCGCCGAGGACGGGCGAGACGAGGCTGTCCAGCAACCCATCCTTGCCCAGCACCGGGTCGAGAACGGTGCCCAGCACGCCATCCGCACCCAGGATCGGCTCCAGCAAGCCTTCCTGGACGGTGCCCACCACGCTGTCCAGTATCCCGCCGGCGCCGAGGACGGGCGAGACGAGGCTGTCCAGCAACCCATCCTTGCCCAGCACCGGGTCGAGAACGGTGCCCAGCACGCCATCCGCACCCAGGATCGGCTCCAGCAAGCCTTCCTGGACGGTGCCCACCACGCTGTCCAGTATCCCGCCGGCGCCGAGGATGGGCGAGACGATGCTGTCGACCAGCCCGTTCTCGCCCAGGACAGGGGCAAGGATATCGCTGACCAACCCGCCGGGCCCCAGGATCGGCTCGATCAGCGAATCGGTCACGGTACCCAGCAGCCCATCCGGACCGAGGATGGGCGAGACGATGCTGTCGATCAGCCCGTCTTCCCCCAGAAGGGGGTCGATGAGGTTGCCGAGCAGCCCGTCCTTGCCCAGGATCGGCTCCAGCAAGCCCTCCTGGACGATGCCAACCACGCTGCCCAGCAGGCCATCCTCGCCCAGGATGGGATCAAGCAGGCCGCCCAGCAGCCCATCCGGCCCCAGGATCGGCTCGATCAGCGAATCCGTCACCGTCCCCAGCAATCCGCCGGGGCCGAGGATGGGCGAGACGAGGCTGTCCAGCGGCCCATCCTCGGCCCCTTGCGGCTCCTCCGCGTCCGCAAGCCCGTCCGCGGCATTGCCGCCACCATGGGATGCCGCGCCGCTTGCCGCTCCGGCGCCCGCTGCGCCGATCGAAGGCGCAAGGCCGGTCGCGCGGCCCCCGACCAGCGGGGCAGCCGGCTGCTCTGCCGCGGGCAAGGTGGTGTTGGTGGCCACGCGAATGGACAATGCGCCCGTGTTCTCATCGGCGATGCTGCCCAAGGGCGGCGCGAAGGCGGGCGGGCTGTCCGCGGCCGGCGCCGCACCGCCGGATGCGACGGCGACGGTCTGCGGCATCGGCGCCGCGCCCGCCGGCGCGGAGGATTGCGCGGCGGCGATCGCGGCGGCGGACGCCATCCTCGCGCCGGCTTCCGGCCCGGCAACGACCGGGTCGCCGGCACGATTCGGGCCGTTGCCGGCTTCCGCGGCGGCCTGGGACAGCAAGTCGGATTGGCTGGCATGGGTCGCCGTCTGGGTGGCAAGCCCCATGCCGATGGCGCTCAGGCCCAGGGTCGTGCCGCCGAACCCCTCTGCGGCGATGCGCGGCTGGGCGTCCCGAGCGGTAAGGGCAGGGCCGGCCGGGATATTTGTCTCGGACCCGTGCCGTGCAGCGGCATTCGTGGGATCGGGCTTCTTTGCCGCCATTCCATCCTCGTTCGGCCCCGGCGGGCTTGCTCTGCCCGAAAGACGGGGCATGCCCAAGCCGGGCAGGTAAAGTCACATACTATAGTATGCAGATATTCCATTGGGATGGCAATGCCATTCCGTCGTCCGGCCATTGCCCGGCGGGCCGCAGGGCGAAGGACAGGGGCGGAGCCGCCATTGCCCGGCGCGACGGGATCGGGCGGCATGGCCTGGGCAAGGCGCGATCCGAAGCGTGGACCGGCACGATCCGGGGCGCCGCCTTCCGGTTTCGTTCGCCGGGGGGACGGGGCGTCGGGCGCCCGCATCGCGCGGGATCGTTTCCCGGACCCGGCGGGCTGGTGGGGCGAAGCGGTCGCGCGCGCCTCTCCCCAAGCCGGCGGGCGAGCATCCTCCGCTTGGCCGAGATGCGCCATGAAAGCGCATGAAAAGAACTTTCGGTTGCCGGACAAAATCGGTAATCCTGGCGGGCAAAACCCGGCACGGAAGCGACTGGCCAGCGGCATTTCTCGGCTTGCACCGCAGGAATGCCATCCGGCTTCGTCACCCGATGGATTCACAAAAGGTCATTCATGATGTCTGGAAATCTCTACACCTACGCCGCTTTGGCGCTGTATTTCGGCGTGATGCTGCTGATCGGCTACCTGGCCTATCTGAAAACCAGCGATCACGAGGGCTACATGCTGGCCGGCCGGGGCCTGCCGCCCTGGGTCGCGGCGCTGAGCGCAGGGGCTTCGGACATGTCGGGCTGGCTGATCATGGGCCTGCCGGGGGCGATCTACACCACCGGGCTGATCGAGGGCTGGATCGCGGTCGGGCTGCTGATCGGCGCCTATCTGAACTGGCGGCTGGTCGCGCCGCATCTGCGCGCCTATACCGAAGTTTCGCGCAATTCCATCACCCTGCCCAGCTTTTTCGAGAATCGCCTGCGCGACAACTCGCGCCTGCTGCGCAGCCTTTCCAGCATCGTGATCCTGGTGTTCTTCACGCTCTACGCCTCGTCGGGGATGGTCGCGGGCGGCAAGTTCTTCGAAAGCGCCTTCGGGGGCGATTACCTGACCGGCATGCTGCTGGTGACGGCGGTGACGCTGGCCTATACGCTGTTCGGCGGCTTTCTGGGCGCGTCCCTGACCGATGTGGTCCAGGGGCTGATGATGGTCGTGGCGCTGGTCGTCGTGCCCGCCGTCGCGATCCTGGCCATCGGCGGCTGGACCGAGACCGCCGGTCTTGTCACCGAGGTCGGCGCTGGCAACCTGTCGCTGACCGGGGCGGGCCATATGAGTCCGGGCGCCGCGATCCTGGTGATCCTGTCCGGGCTGGCATGGGGCCTGGGCTATTTCGGCCAGCCCCATATCATCGTGCGCTTCATGGCCCTGCGCACCCCGCAAGAGGCCCGCTCCGCCCGCATCATCGGCACGAGCTGGCAGTTCGTCTCGCTGTCGGGCGCGGTTGCCAGCGGGCTGATCGGCATCGCCTATTTCAGCAAGTTCGGCAACGCACCCCGTGATGCCGAAACCGTCGTCCTGCTGATGTCGCAGGTGCTGCTGCATCCGCTGGTCGCGGGCTTCGTGCTGGCGGCGGTGCTTGCCGCGATCATGAGCACGCTGTCGAGCCAGCTGATCGTGTGCTCCTCGGCGCTGGTCGAGGACATGTATCGCGCCATCAGCCGGCCCGTTCCCAGCCAGCGCGTGCTGATCGTTCTGGGACGCGCCGGCGTGCTGGTGGTGGCGATCATCGCGGCGATGCTGGCGGTCAGCCCCAACGATACCATCCTGGGCCTCGTGGCTTTTGCCTGGGCGGGTTTCGGCGCCGCTTTCGGTCCCATCGTGCTGCTCAGCCTCTATTGGCGCAAGCTGACCAATTTTGGCGCCCTTGCGGGGATGGTGGTCGGCTCGGTTACGGTTTTCGTCTGGAAAGCGATGGATACCGGGCTTTACGAGCTCTTGCCCGCTTTCGTGCTGGCCATGGCGACCTGCGTGGTGGTCAGCCGGCTGACCTATCGCCACAACGAGGAAATCGAGCGCGAGTTCACGCAGGCCAGCCAGGCGGCCCTGGGCAAGATCTAGGACAGCACGCGATCCGGCGGCGGAGCGACAGGAGCGCCCGCCGGCACAAGGCGGGGCCGGGCCAGGCTCTGTCCTGGGATCGGCCGGCTTCCTGTCCGGGCTCAGGGCTGCGGCGCCGGGAAAGGGGCGCGGTATTGTGCCTGCCGCTCGGGCATCCAGCCCGGATACCCTGCGGGAAGCCGGGTCACAGGGTCCAGCGCCGCCAGATCGTCCGGGGCAAGCGCCCCCTCGGTTGTGCGGATATTGCCCTGCAGCTGCCCGACCCGCCTGGCGCCGACGATGATGCCGGGCGCGACCGGCTGGTGCAGGAGCCCGGCCAGCGCCACCTGGGCCACCGTGCAGCCCTTTTCCCCGGCGATGCCGCGTATCACGCCGATGGCGGCGTCGCCGCGCCCCGGAGCCACCGGCGGGACGTCGAAGCCGGCGCGTCGCCCGCCGGGCCCGGCTCGACGCCGCCGGCCTGCATCAGAACAGATCGACGCGCGGCGGATTCTGCGCCCACCAGATCCGGGCCGCCATCCGCAGGCGCTCTTGCGCCCCCGCATCGGCTGGCAAGGCTTCCAGCCCCGCCCGGCTGCCGGCCCGTGCCAGCGCCTCGATGGTCACAGGTCCGGCCCGGCCGTCCACGGCGACCGCTTCGCCCAGCTCGTTCAGGATCATCTGCGTCGCGCGGTCCAGATCGGCGGCGGCCATCCCGTCCAGCAATGTCTGCGCCCGGCTGGCGGCCTCGGCGGTCGGCAGGTCCAGCGCCTTGGCGGCGCGCAGGGCGGCATCGGCGGGGCCCAGGGGCCGGGCATTGCCGCCGAGGATGATGTCGGCGGCATTGGCACCGCCCCAGCCGTCGCCCCGCGCCAGGCCTATGTCATACCAGCGCAGCGCCGCGCGCGGATCGGGCTTGCCCAGCTGGCCGCGCATGATCATCCGTCCCAGGTTTGCAGGCGCAAAGGGATGCCCGCCCTCGGCCGCGCGTTCGAACCAGGCGCGGGCGGCGGCATGGTCCGGCTTCACCTTCCCATAGCCGCGCAACGCCACCAGCCCCAGGTTGTTGTAGCCGTAGATGTCCTTGCGCTCGGCCGAGGCGCGCAGATAGGTCAGCCCGCGCTCCGGGCGGAACCAGCGGCTGTCGGGATCCAGGAAATAGGCGCCCAGCTCGTTCATGGAATAGGTGTGGCCAAGCTCGGCGGCACGCTCCAGCAGTTCGAAGCCGCGCTGGCGGTCTGCTTCCGTCGGGCCGTTGCGCAGCAGGCGCAGGCCGCGGCTATGCATGGCAAAAGGATCGCCGCTGGCGATGGCCTCGTCCAGAAGCGCATTGCCCTGCGCCTCGTCCAGCGGAATGGGCACCACGGCGCGGTCCAGGCGCGGGCTGAGCAGCAGCATGGCGGCGGCATGGCGGGCGCGGATATGGCCGGCCGCGGCTGCGGCGCGAAAGCTGTCATGGGCCGATTGCAGGTCGCCCGAGGCCTGCTGGGCACGGCCCAGCTGGTAGAGAAGCCGCGCCATGCCGGGGTTTTCAGCCACGTCCTGCACGCAGGCGGCCAGCGCGCGGCGGGGCTCGATCTGGTTCGGCAGGCGGTAAAGGCCCACGCCCTGAAGGTCCAGCGCGTCGCCCGCCTGGACGTCGCAGGCTAGGGCCGGCATCCCGACCGAGACATTCAGGATGCCCGGCCCGGCACCGCCGATGCCAAGGCTGAAGCGGTCGCGCAGGATATGGTCCGTCCTGTCCGCCATCGGGGTCTCGGCCAGATGCGGGCGATAGGTCACGGCGCCGCCGGCCAGGTCGATCTGCCCGTGCTGCGGCGCCTCGATCACCGAAACATCGCCCAGCGGGATGCCGGCCTGCTCGGCCAGCCTGTCGCCCAGCGGCAATTCGCGCGCAAAGGGCAGGGTCAGGTCTATGGCCAGCGCCTGCACGGGCGCGGCGCTGCGGTCGGGCTGGGAGATCGCGGCCTCCGGGGCGGCCGGGGCAGGGGCCGTCCCGCCCTGGACCAGATAGAAGGGCTGCACCAGGGTCGAGCTTTCCCAGGGCACCTGCCGGCCGCTGGTCGATTGATAGACGCGCTGGCGCACGTCGGCCAGCATGGTCAGGATGTTTTCATCCGAATATTGCCCCGCCGAGGCCAGGATCGCCTGCGTATAGGGCCCGTTTCCGCCGGCTTCGCCGTCATAGGCCACCTGTCCGGGCGAGGTCGAAAAGGCGACCAGCGAATTGATCGGGGTCGAGAAAACCTCGAAGCCGGACTTGGTCTCGAACAGCGTCGCATCAAGGTTTGCCGCCAGGCGCAGGTTCGGAAAGGGATTTTCGCGGCAGGCGTCGATCATGGCGACATGGCTTGCGCCGCGGGCCGAGAGCAGTTCGACCACCCGGTCCAGGGTGACGGACTGCACCGGCAGGTCATAGACGCTTTCAAAGGCCACGTCGGTCGGCAGAAGATAGTTCCGCCGCCCGATCTGGATGCCGTGGCCCGCATAGAAGAAAACCAGTTCCGATCCTTCGGGAATGTTGAGCAAGGCCGTGCGCAGGAAGGTTTCGAAGCCGGGCCGGTCGAGATCATGGGCCTCCTGCACGGTAAAGCCGAAGCCGCGCAGCATATCGGCGATGTCGCGGGCGTCGCGCACGGCATTGTCCAGGGCCGGGATGCGCTGGTAATTGCCATTGCCGACGACCAGCGCGATGCGGGCGCCTTCGGCCCCGGCCAAGGTCGCCAGGCCCAACGAGACTGCCGCCGCCAGCAGCAGGGAGCGTGCCGGTCGCCTGGGGGACATCGCTAGCTCCAGCCTCCTCCACCGTCATCGCCGCCGCTGCCGCCGCCCCCATTGCCGCCGCGCGGTACCCATACCGGCTTGGTGCTGCCGGCGTCGCTGGAACCGCCATGGCCGCCGCCACTGCTGCGGCCACCCGCGCTGCCGCTGCTGCCTGCCGTGTCGCCGGGCCCTGCCGAGGAAACGCTCGGTTGCGATTGCTGGCCGGGTTCGGATGCAGCGGGAACCTCGGCACAACCGGAAACAAGCGCGATCGTTGCTGTCGAGAACGTGAGTGCCAGAAGGGTACGCATCGCCGCCGCCCCGCATTGCAATGCACCGATGATAGCCCGAATCGCGCAATCCAGCCAGAGATTCCTGGCCCCGGCCGCACCTTGCCCAGCCAGGGGCGGCCCGGTCCGGCATGCCGGTCGCGACCGTCCGCCAGGCAGTTCCCTTGCGCTGGGCTGGATTGGCTTGGCGCTAGCGGGCGTGCGGCATGCGTTCGGCGGCTGCCCGGAAAGCGGTCTGCCTGTCGAAGTTTCGGGCAGATTGCCCGGCGATTTGGCCCTGGCCGCATCGCGGCGGCTGCCCGCCGGTTGATCGGCGGCATGTTTCGTGGCCGAGGTCGGGGCAGCATACCGGGATCCGCTGATGGCTTTGGACCTTTCCAGTTCAGTTCGGGCATTGCCGCGCAGCCATGGCTCGGCCGGGCTGTCGCGCGACCGGGGGCGGCTGTGCCGGCTGCATCAGCAAGGCTGCCTGAAGATCCTGATGCCCCGGATCCAATGCATGCGGGGCCGGTCCGAGGCGGTGGTCGTCAACACCGCCGGGGGCATCACCGGGGGCGACCGGCTGGCGCTCGACATCCATGCGGGCCGGGGCGAAAGCCTGACGGTGACGACGCAGGCGGCCGAGCGCATCTATCGCAGCGCGGGCGGGGCCGGGCAGGTGTCGAACCTCCTGACGCTTGGCGAAGGCGCGCGTATCGACTGGCTGCCGCAGGAGACGATCCTGTTCGAGGGCTCGGCCCTCGAGCGGCGGCTGAGCGTGGACATGGCGGCTGGCGCGACGCTGCTGGCCGCCGAAAGCCTGGTCTTCGGGCGCGCGGCGCATGGGGAAACGCTGCGCCGGTTCCATCTGCGCGACCATTGGCGCATCCGCCGCGGCGAGCGCCTGATCCATGCCGAGGCGGTGCGGCTGGACGGGATGCCCTCGGGTCCGGCCACTCTGGCGGGGGTGCGCGCCGCCGCGACCGTGATCCTTGCCGCGCCGGGGGCCGAGCATGGGCTCGACGCGGCCCGCGCGGCCATCCCCCAGGGCGCCGAGGCCGGCGTCAGCGCGCTGCCGGGCCTGCTGGTGGCGCGGTTCCTGGCGCCCTCGGCCCAGGCCCTGCGGGCGGCGCTGGTGCCGCTCATCGCGCATTTCCGCGCCGGACCGCCGCCGCGCGTCTGGCAATTGTGAGGCAAGAGATGAACCTGACACCCCGCGAAAAGGACAAGCTGCTGGTGGCCATGGCCGCCATCGTCGCCCGCAACCGCATGGCGCGCGGGGTCAGGTTGAACCACCCCGAGGCCGTCGCCATCATCACCGACGCCGTGGTCGAGGGCGCCCGCGACGGCCGCTCGATCGCCGATCTGATGTCCCATGGCGCCGAGATCCTGCGCGCCGAGGACTGCATGCCAGGCGTGCCCGAGATGATCCACGAGATCCAGGTCGAGGCCACCTTTCCCGACGGCACCAAGCTGGTGACGGTCCACCATCCCATCCGCTGAAGGACTCCGCGATGAAAAAGCTTTCTGCCGCCCTGTTGCTGACACCGACCGCAGCCCTTGCCCATACCGGCGCCCATACCGGCCATGCCGGGGGCGCGCCCTTGGTGGCGGGCCTGTCCCATCCGCTGGGCGGGGCCGATCATCTGCTGGCCATGGTGGCCGTGGGCCTGTGGGCGGCCGGCATCGGCGGTCGCGCGGTCTGGGCGTTGCCGCTGGCCTTCGTCGCGGCGATGGTCGCCGGCGGCGGTCTGGGCGCGGCGGGGGTCCACCTGCCGCTGGTCGAGCCGGCGATCCTGGCCTCGTCCATCGTCATCGGTGCGGCGATCGCGCTGGCCCTGCGGCCGGGCCTGGCCATGGCGCTGCCGGTGATCGCGGTCTTCGGCCTGATGCACGGCCATGCGCATGGGGTCGAGGGGCCGGCCGAAGGGCTGGCCGCCTATGCCGCGGGCTTTGCGCTGGCGACGGCGGGCCTGCATGGCGCGGGCATCGCGCTGGGCCGGCTGCCGCTGGCGCGCTGGCTGGGGGCGGCGACGGCTGCGGCCGGCCTTGCCTTGGCGGTGGCCTGACATGATCCCCGGAGAGATCATCCCCGCCGCGGGCGAGATCGTGCTGAACGCCGGCCGCCCCCGGCTGACCCTGACCGTGGCCAATACCGGCGACCGCCCGGTGCAGGTCGGCAGCCATTACCATTTCGCCGAAACCAACCCGGCGCTGGATTTCGACCGCGCGGCCGCGCGGGGAATGCGCCTCGACATCGCCGCCGGCACCGCGATCCGCTTCGAGCCGGGCCAGACCCGCGACGTCGGCCTGATCCCCTTCGCGGGCGACCGCCGCGTCTTCGGCTTCCGTGCCGCCGTGATGGGGAAGCTGTAGGATGCCCGTGACCCTCTCCCGCGCCGATTACGCGGCGATCTATGGCCCGACCACCGGCGACCGTGTCCGCCTGGCCGATACCGAGCTGGTCATCGAGGTCGAGCGCGACCTGACCACCTATGGCGAGGAGGTCAAGTTCGGCGGCGGCAAGGTCATCCGCGACGGCATGGGCCAGTCGCAGAAATCCCGCGCCGAGGGCGCGATGGACACCGTGATCACCAATGCGCTGATCGTGGATGCGACCGGCATCTACAAGGCCGACGTGGGCCTGCGCGACGGGCGCATCGCCGTGATCGGCAAGGCTGGCAACCCCGACACCCAGCCCGCCGTGACCGTGCTGATCGGGCCGGGGACCGAGATCATCGCGGGCGAGGGCCGCATCCTGACCGCCGGTGCCATGGACGCGCATATCCATTTCATCTGCCCCCAGCAGATCGACGACGCGCTGCATTCGGGCATCACCACCATGCTGGGCGGCGGCACCGGCCCGGCGCATGGCACGCTGGCCACCACCTGCACGCCGGGGCCCTGGCATATCGGGCGGATGCTGCAGGCCGCCGACGCCTTCCCGATGAACCTGGCCTTCGCGGGCAAGGGCAATGCCTCGCTGCCCGCCGCGCTGGAGGAACAGGTCCGCGCCGGCGCCTGCGCGATGAAGCTGCACGAGGACTGGGGCACCGCCCCTGCCGCCATCGACTGCTGCCTTTCCGTCGCCGACCGCATGGATGTGCAGGTGATGATCCACACCGACACGCTGAACGAAAGCGGCTTCGTCGAGGATACCATCGCCGCCATTGCCGGCCGCACCATCCACGCCTTCCACACCGAGGGCGCGGGCGGTGGCCATGCGCCCGACATCATCCGGGTGGCCGGGCTTGCGAACGTGATCCCGTCCTCGACCAACCCGACGCGGCCCTTCACCGTCAACACGATGGAGGAACACCTGGACATGCTGATGGTCTGCCATCACCTGGACCGCCGGGTTCCGGAAGACATCGCCTTTGCCGAATCCCGCATCCGGCGCGAGACCATCGCGGCCGAGGACATCCTGCACGACATGGGTGCCATGTCGATCATCTCGTCCGACAGCCAGGCCATGGGCCGGGTGGGCGAGGTGCTGATCCGCACCTGGCAGACCGCCCACAAGATGCGGGTGCAGCGCGGCTCCCTGGGCGATGGCCCGGCCGACAATTTCCGCGTCCGCCGCTATGTCGCGAAATACACCATCAACCCCGCCATCGCGCATGGGCTGTCGCATGAGATCGGCTCGGTCGAGCCCGGAAAGCGCGCCGACCTGGTGCTGTGGAACCCCGCCTTCTTCGGCGTCAAGCCCGAGATGGTGCTCTTGGGCGGCAGCGTGGTCATGGCGCAGATGGGCGATCCCAACGCCTCGATCCCGACGCCGCAGCCGGTGCATTCGCGGCCCATGTTCGGGGCTTTCGGGCGCTCGGTCGAACGCAGCGCCGTGACCTTTGTCAGCCGCGATGCCGAACTGGACCGGCTGGGGCTGGCCAAGGACACGGTCGCCGTGCGCGGCACGCGCGGCATCGGCAAGGCGCAGATGGTGCTGAACGATGCCACCCCCGAGATCCATGTCGACCCCGAAACCTACGAGGTGCGCGCGGATGGCGAATTGCTGACCTGCCAGCCCGCCGAAAGCCTGCCCATGACGCAACGCTATTTCCTGTTCTGACGATGAAAGCCACCGCCGTCCTTCGCCCTCCGCTTGCCGGCCGACCAGTCGACCGGGTCGAGCTGGACTACGATGCCCGCTTCCTGCGCCGCAAGCTGCTGCGCACCCGAGCCGGCGCCGACCTGCTGGTCGATCTGCCGAAAGTCACCGCGCTGGCCCATGGCGATGCGCTGCTGACCGATGCCGGCCCGGTCGAGGTCGTCGCCGCAGCCGAGCCGGTGCTGATCGTCACCGGCGACCTGCCGCGCCTGGCCTGGCATATCGGCAACCGCCACACGCCCTGCCAGATCGAGCCCTTCCACCTGGTTCTCCGCGCCGATCACGTGTTGCGCGCCATGCTGCAGGGCCTGGGCGCGACCGTGACGGAGGCGCGGCAGCCTTTCATCCCCGAAGGCGGCGCCTATGGCCCGGCCCAGGTCATGGGTCATTCGCATTCGCATGGACATTCGCATGGACATGAGCATGGACATGGACATGGGCACCACGATGCGCATGGCCACGCCCACCCCCATGACGGCTGAGCTTGTCGCGCTGCAACGGTTGTTCGCCTGGCTGTCGCCCGCTTGGCCGGTGGGCGGCTTCGCCTATTCGCACGGGATCGAGCAGGCCATCGCCGACGGCTGGCTGACGGGGCCGGAGACGGTGCGGGACTGGATCGCCGATCTTCTGCGCCACGGGGCGGGCCGCAACGACGCCATCCTCTTGGCCCATGCCTGGCGGGGCGAGGACGTGGCCGAGCTTGCCCTGGCGCTGTCGGGCTGCGCCGAGCGCCGCCGCGAGACGGCCGAGCAGGGGGCAAGCTTCGCCCGCGCCGTCTCGGCCGTCGAGGATGCGCTGCCCGCCGCCCCCTATCCCGTCGCCATCGGCATCGCCGCCGCGCGGGCGGGGGTGCCGCTTGCCGAGACGCTGGCGCTTTTCCTGCAAGCCTTCGCATCGAACCTTGTCACCGCCTGCGTGAAATCCGTGCCCATCGGCCCGCTCCAAGGCCAGCGCGTCCTGGCCGAGCTGATGCCGCTGATCCGGGCGGTCGCGGCCGAGGCCGAGACCGCCGGCCTGGACGAACTGGGCGGCTGCGCCCTGCGCGGCGACCTGGCCGCCATCCGCCACGAAACGCTGCAACCGAGGATCTATCGCACATGACCAGCCCGAACGGCCCGCTTCGCATCGGCATCGGCGGCCCGGTCGGCGCGGGCAAGACCCGCCTGACCGAGGCGCTTTGCCGGGCGCTTTCGCAAGACCTCTCCGTCGCCGCGATCACCAATGACATCTATACGCGCGAGGATGCCGAATACCTGATGCGCGTCCAGGCCCTGCCGCTGGAGCGCATCCGCGGCGTCGAGACCGGCGGTTGCCCGCATACGGCGATCCGCGAGGATTGCTCGATCAACCTGGCGGCGGTCGAGGAACTGACGACGGCCTTTCCCGATCTCGACGTGATCCTGATCGAGTCGGGGGGCGATAATCTCTCGGCCACCTTCTCGCCGGAACTGGCGGACCTGACGGTCTATCAGATCGATTGCGGCATGGGCGACGACATCCCGCGCAAGGGCGGGCCGGGCGTCACGCGCTCGGACCTGTTGGTCGTCAACAAGATCGATATCGCCGAAGCCGTCGGCTGCGACCGCATGCGCATGGCCCGTGACGCGGCCCGCCAGAGGGGCGAGCGCCCGGTGCGCTTCTGCTCCCTGCGCACCGGCGAGGGCGTGGCCGAGGTCGTGGCCGAGATTCGCAGGCTGGGCGGATTGGGCGATCCGACCCGCGCCTGACGGTCCTGCTGCCGGGCGGGATGACGGGCCGGGCGGGTGTTTTCTGTCCTCGCCAGTGGCCTCAGCCCTCGAAAGGGCCAAGATCGCCGGGCGTTCGCGCGCCCAGAAAGCCCATCGCCGTCCGTATCTCGGCCAGGAGCATGTCCAGCAGCGCCGCGGCGCCGGCCTCGCCCCCGGCGGCAAGGCCCCAGAGCGGCGCGCGGCCCAGCTGCACGGCCGCGGCGCCGAGCGCGAGGTATTTCAGCACGTCCGAGCCGCGCCGGACGCCGCTGTCGGCCAGCAGTTCGGGCACCGCGCCGGGATCGGCGGCGATGCGCGCCAGGGCCTCGGCGGTGGTCGGCAGGGCGTCGCAATTGCGCCCGCCATGGGTCGAGACGACGATGGCATCGGCACCCTCGGCCCTGGCGCGGCGGGCATCCTCGGCGCTCAGCACGCCCTTGAGGATGATCCGGCCCTGCCAGCCGTCGCGCAGCGCGCGGAAATCCTGCCATGTCAGCGCCGGGTCGAGGCGCAGGTCTTCGGCCATCACCGGCGACAGCAGGCCGGCGCGGAACTCGGGCGGGTAATGGCCATAGCTGGGCATCCCCCGGCGCAGGCCCGGCCGCAGGATCACCTGCCACAGCCAGCGCGGGTGGCACAGCATGTCGGCGACATTGCCGGGCGTCGGCCGGAACGGCACGCCGAAGCCGTTGCGCTGGTTGTATTCGCGCTTGGGCGGCATCTGCGTGTCCACGGTCAGCACCAGCGTATCGCAATCGCAAGCCGCGACCCGGTGCAGCAGATCGGCCGTGCGGGCGCGGTCCTTCCAGACGTAAAGCTGGAACCACAGCTCGGCCTCGGGGGCGCCGCGGCGGATGTCCTCGATCGGCTCGACCGATTGCGTCGAGACGGTGAAGGGGATGCCGAAGCGGCTGGCGGCGCGGGCGAGCTTCGTCTCGCCCCGATCCGCCACCATGCCGGCCAGCGCGGTCGGCGCGATCACCAGCGGGGTCGGGCGGCTCCGGCCCAGCAGGGCGGTCTCCAGCGAGGCCGGGCAATCGCCGTTCAGGATGCGCGGCCGGAGCCGGATCCCGTCCAGCGAGGCGCGGATGCGAGAGAGCGAAACCTCGTCCTCGGTGCCGCGGTCGATATAGTCGAACAGCCCCCTGGGCAGGCGCCGCCGCGCGGCCGCGCGGAAATCGTCCGTGTTCAGCGGCGCCATCCGCGGCGGTCCCTATGCGGCCAGCAGCTTTTCGACCTCGGCCCGCAGCCGGGCCGAGCGTTCGGGCTGGCAGGCATCCAGCGGCATCAGCACCTTTTGCGCGTCGATGCCGAACAGGTCCAGCACCGATTTCATCGGGCCGGGATTGGTCTCGCCGAAGGCCGCGTTCATCATCGGCTGGGCCCGGCGGTGCAGGGCCAGCGCGCCGGCCAGGTCGCCCGCGGCCAGCATGTCGTGCATCCGGACCCAGAAGGCCGGCAGCATCGAGGCGGTGACGATGATCCCGCCCTTCGCGCCCGCGGCCATGTGCAGGGGGAACAGCGAGTCCTCGCCGCCGAGGATGGCGAAGTCGTCGCCGACCCCCGCCGCGACCTGCAGGAAGTGATACATGTCGGTGTTGCACGCCTTCATGCCGATGATGTTGGGGTGCCGCGACAGCTCATGCGTGACCTCGGGCGGGATGGCGATGCGGGTGCGATAGGGGATCTCGTAGAGCAGCACCGGCACCGGCGAGGCATCGGCATAGCGCATGAAATAGTCGCGCAGCCCGGCCGGTGTCGGGTTGGTGTAATAGGGCGTCAGCACCAGCAGGCAATCGGCGCCGGCCGCGGCATAATCCTTGCCCGCCCTGATGGCGTCGTAATAGCCCGTATCCAGCACGCCGGCCATGACGGTCTGCCCGCCCTGGCTGCGCTCAGCGCAGACGGCCACGGCATCGACCCGCGTCGCATGCGGCAGCGCGCCGTATTCGCCGGTGCCGCCGATGGGCAGCACGCCGGTGCAGCCGCCGGCATGGACGTGATCGACGAGTTTCGCCATGTCGCCGCGCGCCAGGCTGTCGTCGCCGTTCACAAGGGTCGGCAGGGCGGGGATGATCCCGCGAAGGTCTTTCGAAGTCAGCATTGTCTATCCGTTCAAGGTTATTTCTGGCGCCGGTTCAGCAGCCCCACCGCGACGATCAGCGCCGTCACGAACAGGAACAGGCAGGTCGAGACCGCCGCCAGCAGCGGCGAAATCGACAGCGAGACCTCGTCCCAAAGCTGCTTGGGCAGGGTCGCGGACATGCCGCCCGAGGTGAAAAGCGCGATGGTCAATTCGTCGAAGCTGATGGTGAAGGCGAAAAGGAAGGCCGAGATCATGCCCGCGCCGATGATCGGCAGCGTGACCAGCCGCAGCGTGCGGATCGGCGTCGCGCCCAGGCTTTGCGCGGCCAGGTCCAGCCGGGTGTCGTAGTTGCGCAAGACCGACATGACCGTCAGCACCACATAGGGCACGGCGATGACCGTGTGGCCGATGATCAGGCCCAGGTTGGTGCCGACCAGCCCGATCTTGGCGTAAAGGTAGAACAGCCCCACCGACAGGATCATGTTCGGCATCACCACCGGCATCAGGGTAAAGGCCAGAAGCGCCGTCTTGCCCCGCATCCTGCCGCGCACCATCAGGAAGGCGACGGGCGTGCCGATCAGCAGCGCCAGGACCGCGGTGCTGAAGCCGACGACCAGCGAGCGGGTCAGCGCGCTCATCCAGATCGGCGAGTCGAAGATCTGCTGGTACCATTTCAGGGTAAAGCCCTGCGGCGGCCAGTTCAGCCCGCTTTCCGCGAAGGACAGCGGGATCATCAGCAGCACCGGCAGCGTCATCACCGCCAGCAGCACGGTGACGAAGCCCAGCAGCGGGCGCGGCGCACCTTCGCGGGCGCGGCGGCGCGGAAACAGCCCGATGATCGCGTCCGAGGCATGGCCCAGCCCGGTCAGGATCGCGTCGCCGATGCGCGAGAAGATCCCCCTGCGGCCGGGCCGGCCTTTCCTGGCCGCGGATTCGCCGGTCATGGTCGAAAGCCCGACGGCGCGGTCGTAAAGCACGAAGACCAGCAGCACGACCGCCAGCAGCAGCACGGCGACGGCGCTGGCAAAGCCCCAGTTCATGGTCTGGATGATCTGCTCGATGATGATCTGGGTGATCATCGTCTCGCGCCGCCCGCCCAGCAGGGCCGGGAAGATGAAGAAGCCGATGGCGGTGACGAAGACCATCAGCGCCCCCGAGGTCACGCCGGGAAAGGACAGCGGGAAGTAGATCTTCCAGAAGGCCATGCCGGGCCTGGCGCCAAGGGTCGAGGCGGCGCGGGTCAGGTTTCGGTCGATATTCTCCATCACCGACAGCATGGTCAGCACCGCCAGCGGCAGCAGGGCATGGACCATGCCGATGACCACGGCCGAGAAATTATACATCAGCGCGATGGGTGCATCGCTGATGCCCAGCGTCTGCAGCAGCTTGTTCACCACGCCGTTGCGGCCCAAGAGGATGATCCAGGCGAAGGCGCGCACCAGGAACGAGGTCCAGAAGGACAGCAGGATCCAGAACAGGATCCGGCCCTTTTTCGCCTTCGGCAGGATCGAGATCAGATAGGCCACCGGATAACCCGCAATGACCGCAAAGATCGTGGTCACGACCGAGATCTTCAGCGTCAGCATCATCACTGTCAGATAGACCGGCGTGCCGAGCAGGCGCTGGTAGTTTTCCAGCGAGAAGCCGTCGCCCTTCTGGAAGGACAGCAGGAAAAGCTGTGCCGAAGGGTAGATCAGGAATGTCACCAGCAGCAGCACCATCGGCGCCGCCATCAGAAGCTGCCTGCTTCTGCGGCTCATCGGCCGGCGGGTCGCGGCCGGGGGACGGGCCGGGGCGGGGATGGCGGCCATCACGCGGCCTCGTCGGCGGGGATGGCGACGGCGTCGCGCGGATCGAAGCTCAGGCGATAGTCGCGGCCGGGCTCGGGGGCGCGGGCGCTCATCGCGGTGGCGCGGGTGGCGATCAGCGGGTCAGACGCCAGCGCCGGCGCCTCGAGGAAGAACTTGGTGCTGGCGCCGGTCACGCTCCAGCTGCGCAGCCTGGCGTTCAGCCCCTCGCCGGGCGTATCCTCCAGGCGGATGTTCTGCGGCCGCAACATGACCTTGACCGCAGCGCCCTGGCCCAGCGGCCGGGGCAGGGTGACTCGGATCTCGCTGGCATCGCCCAGCCGCACCACGCCCTCGCCGTCCGCGCCCGAGACGAGACGGCCCTCCAGCAGGTTCGCCTCGCCCAGGAAATCGGCGACGAACAGCGATTGCGGGCGGAAATACAGGTCGGCCGGGCTGCCCAGCTGCGCGATCCTGCCGCCGTTCATCAGGCAGATGCGGTCCGACATGGTCATCGCCTCTTCCTGGTCGTGGGTGACATAGACGATGGTGCCGCCGATCTCCTTGTGGATGCGCAGGATCTCGAACTGCATCTGGTCGCGCAGCTTCTTGTCCAGCGCGCCCAGCGGCTCGTCCATCAGGATGACCGAGGGGCGATAGATGGTGCAGCGCGCAAGGGCCACGCGCTGCTGCTGTCCGCCGGACAGCTCCTTGGGGAAACGGTCGGCGATATGGGGCAGGCGCACCATGTCCAGCGCCTCCTGCACAAGCCGCCTGATCTCGGCCGCAGGCGTGCCGCGCATCTTCAGCGGAAAGGCGATGTTCTCGGCGATGGTCATGTGCGGGAACAGCGCATAGTTCTGGAACATCATGCCGATGTCGCGCTGATAGGGCGCGGCATAGGTCACGTCCCGGTCGTTCATCAGGATGCGCCCGCTGTCGGCCTCGGCCAGCCCGGCGATCAGGCTCAGCAGCGTGGTCTTGCCCGAGCCGGAGGGCCCCAGCAGCGTCAGGAACTCGCCCTTCTCGACCTTCAGGTCGGTCGGTGCAAGAGCGACGAAGTCGCCATAGACCTTGCCCAGGCCCTGCGTTTCCAAAGTGCTCATGTCGCGATCCGTTTCCCCGGGGGCCTAGCCGATGAACCAGCTGTTGAACCGCTCGATCACCGGGTCGGCGTTCTCCAGCCAATAGGCGGCGTCGATCTGCAGCCCGGTCTCGATATTCGCCGGATAGGTCGGGCAGTTCTTGGCCACGTCCGCCGGGATGGTCTCGAAGGCCGCCGGCTGGACGATGCCGGCCGGGAAGAACTTGACCAGTTGTGCCATGCGCGCCGGGTCCGAGGCGAACTTGATCAGCTCGCGGCAGGCATCGGCATTGGGCGTGCCCTTCAGGATCGACCAGCCGTCGCAGCCCCAGATGTTCTGGTTCCAGACGATCTCGACCGGGGCGCCGGCCGCTTGCGCCGATTGCGCGCGCGACACCCAGGTCGAAAGCAGGTCGACCTCGCCCGAGATCAGCAGCTGTTCGGCCTGCGCGCCGCTGGTCCACCAGATGTCGGTGGCGGGCTGCACCTTGTCCAGCCGGGCGAAGGCGCGGTCCAGGTCCAGCGGATAGACCTGGTCCGCCGGCACGCCGTCGGCCATCAGCGCCTGTTCCAGCGTGTCATAGGGGTGGCGGCGCAGGGCGCGGCGGCCGGGGAACCTCTCGGGGTCCATCAGGTCCGCCCAGGAGGCCGGCGCCTCGCGCCCCTCGAAGGCGTCGCGGCGATAGGCCAGCACGGTGGTATAGACGTTGGTGCCGACCTGGTATTCGTTGCGGAAATGCGCCGGGATCGACTGGATCACCGCCTCGGCATCCAGGCCCACGGGTTCCAGATACTTGGTCTCGCCCGTGGTCAGTTGCAGCACCGCCGGGACCGAGATCTTGCCCATGTCCCAGGTATAGGTTCCGGTTTCCACCATCGAGCGGATCTGCGCGGTCGGCTCGGCCTGGGCCTGGGCGGGCACGACCTCGATCCCGGTCGCCTCGGTGAAGGGGCGATAGAAGATCTCGGTATAGGCCTGGGTATAGATGCCGCCGTCGTCGCGCACCACGATGCGGGTGGACTGGGCGCGCGCACCCGAGGGGCGCCAGATCGCCGGCGCGGCCAGCCCTGCGGCCGCCCCCAGCAGAAGGGTCCGACGCTTGATCGTCGGCATGGTGGGTTTCGTCATGTCACGTCTCTCCTGTTGGTTGGTCTTGTCGGGTGGTCAGGCGGTCGGGCCGATGACGCGGTCGCGGTTCATCAGCCCGTCGGGGTCGATGCAGCGTTTCAGCGCCCGCATCAGGTCGAGTTCGGGGCCGGCCTTGTAGCGTTCCATCAGCCCGATCATGGTCTGGCCGACGCCGTGCTCGGCGCTGAAGGTGCCGCCAAGCGCGATGGCGATGTCGTTGACCGCGTTGCGCAGCTGCGCCTCGACCGCCTGGCGGTCGGGCAGCGCCGCCCAGAGGTCATGCGCAAACAGCGCGATGAAATGGATGTTGCCGTCGCCGACATGGCCCACAACAGTCACGAGGATGCCGGGATGGACCTGCATCACCGCTTCCGTGGCGCGGGCGATGAATTCGGGGACGCGGGCCACCGGGACCGCCGTGTCCGAGGTGATGCTGACGCCGACCCGCGCATTCGATTCCGTCACGCTGTGGCGGATCGCCCACATCGCCTCGGCCTGCGTCAGGTTCTGCGCGATGCTGCCGTCCAGGACCAGCCCGGCCTCGAAGGCCTGTTCCAGGATCCCGACCATCAGCGTGTCGAGATCGGCTGCGGCGGTATCGGCCAGTTCGACCATCAGGTGCCAGCCCTCGCGCCCCTCGACCGGCGCGGTGTGGTTGCCGTGATCCAGCACATTGGCCAGCTGCTGGGCGTTCATCAGCTCAAAGGCGGTCAGGCTGCGCCCGGCATGGCGGCGGAACAGCTGCAAAAGCTCCAGCGCCTCGGCCGGCCCGGCGATGCGCAGCCAGCACATGCCGATCGCCGGGGTGGCGGGATAAAGCCGCATGACCGCGCCGGTGACGATGCCCAATGTGCCCTCGGCGCCGATGAAAAGCTGCTTGAGGTCATAGCCGGCGGTGTCCTTGTGCAGCGCCCGCATCATGTCCAGCACCCGGCCGTCGGGCAGCACGACCTCCAGCCCCAGCGTATTCGCGCGCGTCGTGCCATAGCGCAGCACCGCCGTGCCGCCGGCATTGGTGGCGATGGTGCCGCCCAGCTGGCAGCTGCCCTCCGAGCCGAGGCTGACCGGGTAAAGCAACCCCTCGGCCCTGGCCGCCTCTTGCAACTGGGCGATGGTGCAGCCCGCATCGGCGGCGATGGTCATCCCGAAGGGGTCGATGGCGCGCAGCTTGTTCAGTCGTTCGGTCGAGACGATCACCGGCAGGCGGTCGTCGGGTGTCGCCCCGCCGCACAGGCCGGTATTGCCGCCCTGCGGCAGCATCGGCCAGCCATGCGCATGCAGCAGCTTGGCCAGCGCCGCGACCTCGGCCGTGTCGCGCGGCTTGCAGACGCAAAGCGCGGGCGCCTGGAACTTGCGCCTTGCATCGGTGCAATAGCCCCGGATCTCGGCCGGGCTTTCCAGCACGGCGCCGGGGCCGAGCAAGGCGCGGATCTCGTCCATCAGAAGCGTGCGCGAGGTCTCGTGCCGGATCGCAGATGTCATATGATTTCCTCCAGACCCTTTGGGGCGACATCTTCGCGATGCTTCGTCCGCAGAATCGTTCCTTCCGTTCTCCTAGCTTAAATTCTCGAGCAATGATAGAAAAATTTATCGTATAGGAAAAATTAAGTACTTTAGTGGAGAAACTTTATCCGCTAGACAGAGGGCAGGGGCTTTGACGGCCGCAGCAAAGGAGCGATCCCGATGAAAGATCTGAACGATGGCGGCGTGCTGGTGGTCGGTTGCGGCAGGATGGGCGGGGCGCTGCTGGACGGATGGATCGCGCAGGGCTTGCGGCCCGCCAGCCTGTGGATCGAGGATCCGCATCCCGGCGACAGGTTGCTGGCGCTTGCCGCGCAGGGCGCGCATGTCAACGCCCCCCGGCCTGCGCGGCCCGCGGTCGTGCTGCTGGCGGTCAAGCCGCAGATGATGGCGGGGGTGCTGGCGGGCCTTGCGGCGCTGCCCGCGGATGTGCCGGTGCTGTCGGTCGCGGCCGGGGTCTCGTTGCAGCAATATGGCGCGGTGCTTGGCGACCGCCCGATCATCCGGGCGATGCCCAACACGCCCGCGCTGGTCGGTCGCGGCATGACGGCGATCATCGGCAATGCCCATGCCGGGCCTGGGCACCTGGCGCTGGCGGTGCGGATGTTCTCGGCGGTGGGCGAGGTCGTCGCCCTTGAGGCTGAAGTCCAGATCGACGCGGTGACGGCGATTTCGGGCTCGGGCCCGGCCTATCTGTTCCTGTTTGCCGAGGCGCTGGAACAGGCGGCGCGCGGCCTGGGCCTGCCCGAGGCGCTGGCGCGACGGCTTGCCCGCGGCACGGTCGGCGGCGCGGCCGAACTGATGGTGGCCAGCGGCCGGGATGCGGCCGAGCTGCGCCACGAGGTGACGAGCCCGGGCGGCACCACCGCAGCCGGCCTTGCCGTTCTGATGCGGCCGGACGGCCTGTCCGAACTGGTCGCGGGTGCCGCAGAGGCGGCCCGTGACCGCTCGGTCGCCCTGGGGCGATAGGTGCGGGGCCGGTCTTGCCCGCGCCTTATCGAGGCCGCGCCGCTGCCCTATGTTTGCAGGGCATCAGGGCGCGGGAAAGTTCGGGGCAGGGGGAATTCGCGCGGGACAGGGATGCCGCGCAACGGATAACGTGACGTCGGGAATGCAAGGCTGGAGAGACATGCCGATCGTGAACCAGATTGGTGACATCGCAATGAGGCAGCGCCGCACGGCCCGTCCGCGCGGCGAACGGCCGCTGGAACTCGGCCCGCGGCTGAAGGCGCTGCGCAAGGGTCAGCAACTGACCTTGCAGGAGGTCGCGCGCCTGACCGGCGTATCCACCTCGGCCCTGTCCAAGATCGAGCGCAACGACCTTTCGCCGACGCTGACCACCTTGCAGCGCATCGCCAGCGGCCTTCAGGTCGAACTGTCGGCCTTGCTGGGTGACGAGCCCAGCCATGCGCCGACCACCGGCCGGCGCTCCATCGCCCGCGCTGGGCAGGGCGACAATCTCAACAATGCCACCTGCAACAACAAGCTGCTTTGCGCGGATATCAAGGACAAGTGCTTCACGCCCATCCGTACCGTGGTCAAGGCCCGCTCGCCCGAGGATTACGAGGCCTGGGGCGTTTCGGACGGCGAGATCTTCCTGACCGTGCTGAAGGGGGAACTGGTCATCCACAGCCGGATCTACGAGCCCCTGGTGCTCTATCCCGGCGACAGCATGTATTACGACGCCTCGACCGAGCATTGCTGGACCTCGCAGGGGGATGTCGATGCCGAACTGATCTGGGTGCTGGGCACGCGGACGGCCTGAGGGGGCCGCGGGCCGGTCGGTTGCCGGCGGACGGGCTCGCAGCGCGGCCAGGCCCCGCATTGCCGCGGCAGATCGGCGGCCTCTGCGCGGTGCGGCCCATGGCCCGACGCTCCCCGCGCTTGGCCGGCGCTGGCTGCCGGGGGATGCGAGAAGGCCGCCCCTTTCG